>NZ_CBCDJS010000089.1:0-4801 GCF_965035265.1 Rickettsia sp. | reverse complement strand
GTTGCGTGGATACTGAAGGTCGTCATTGCGAGGAAATTGCATAGCAATTGACGAAACAATCCAGTAAAAAATTCTGTAAATCAGAATTTTTTTATTATTTTTTCTGGATTGCCGCGTCGCCTGCGGCTCCTCGCAATGACGACCTTCAGTATCCACGCAATAATATCTTTCGAGCGACTGAAAGGAGCGTAGCAATCCATTCTTGCTTCGTTAAAATTTACAGTTTTTTCTTAGCTCAGACGTTAAATTCTTAACTAATCTATCTTTAATAAACGCTGCCGAATTAGGTGATAAGTTGTATTATAGTATAAAGGAAAAATGTAGGTGTAGGGAAGAAAGTGAAAAGGCAGATAAATAAAACCTGCCTTTTTGTAATTATTAACGAGAATATAACTCGATTACTAAATGAACTTCTGCATCAAAAGGATAAGGAACGTCAGAAAGAGCAGGAACTCTTAAATATTTACCGGTTAATGAAGGTACATCAAATGATAAATAATTGGGAGTTGTTTGACCTTGTTTTGAAACAGATTCTTGAATAAGCGGAAGTTGTTTTATAGATTCCTTAATCTCTACAACATCACCTTCTTTGAGGCGTATACTTGCTATATCGGCTTTCTTACCGTTTAATTTAATATGACCGTGTGAAACTAGCTGTCTTGCAGCGAAAATAGTCGGCGCTATATTCAGTCTATAAACGACTGTATCAAGCCTACTTTCAAGCAATCCAATGAAATTTTCACCGATATTACCTTTCATTTTTCGAGCAAGTGTAAAAATATTTCTAAATTGTTTTTCAGTGACACGACCGTAATGGCATTTTAATCTTTGCTTAGCTTTTAAATGTAAACCATAATCTGAAGTTTTAATCATGGTATTCTGCCCATGCTGCCCTGGACGATAATTGCGTGTATTGAAAGCATCCTTGCTATCACCCCATAGGCTTACCCCAAGTCTCCTACTAGCTTTATATTTAGAACGAACAATTTTTGTCACTGATAATATCCTTAACTTAATTATTTATTATTGAATTACAAGAAAATATATACATTTCTTGCATCAAAGTCAATCATTGATTTTTAACCTAAAACTTTTTATACTTAAATAAAAAAAATCGTATGAGTTCTTTGGTAAAGCCAATAAATTTAGATAAAATAAATTACTCTCAGAGTACTGTTAAAGACTATATCTTACTCATGAAACCGCGTGTGATGTCGCTTGTAATTTTTACGGGTTTTGTAGGTATGTGGCTTGCTCCTTATTCCGTGCATCCTTTTATTGCCGTTATTGCAGTTGTTTGCATAGCACTTGGTGCAGGTAGTGCAGGGGCAATTAATATGTGGTACGATAGAGATATCGATAGCTTAATGAAACGTACCCAAAAAAGACCTATTGTCAGAGGAGCTATAGAGCCGGATGAAGCTTTATCTTTTGGTTTGATAACGGGATTTTTTTCAGTATTTTTTATGGCTTTATGTGTTAATCTACTTGCAGCATTTTTATTACTATTCACTATTTTTTATTATATCTGTATTTATACCATTTGGTTAAAGCGTCGTTCTATACAAAATATCGTTATTGGCGGAGTATCGGGTGCATTGCCTCCTGTGATAGGTTATGCAGCGGTAAGTAATACTATATCTCTGGAGCCAATTATATTATTTTTGATTATTTTTATTTGGACGCCGCCGCATTCATGGGCTCTTGCTTTATTCTGTAACGACGATTATAAAAACTGTAAAGTACCGATGATGCCTGCAGTAAAAGGAGCTTTATATACTAAAAAACAAATTCTAATTTATAGCATTCTTTTATTTATTGTTTCTCTAATGCCTTTTTTTATCGGAATGAGTAATGTTATATATTTAATAATTGCCGGTATTCTTGGGTTAGTATTTTTATATTATGCCGCTTCTTTATTCTATGATACCCCTGATAACAAACAAGCTAAAAGACTTTTTGCTTACTCAATATTTTATCTGTTTTTTATATTTTTACTTTTGTACCCAACTAGTACTATATCCTCTATTAGCTGAGAGAGAGATAGTATAGGGGTGCTTTTATAGAAGATAAAATTGAAACCCAGCGGGAAGAAACATATAATTTAAGTTATGGAATTATGGAAAAGCCAAGCTATCTAAATTTTAATAATAAAAATTATAAATGGAAAAATGATATTGATTATCGTAAATCTCCTGAAGCTTATAGAGTAGGTAAAGGTGAACAGGGAGTATTAATTTGTCAACCATATAAAAATGAAATTTTGCCTTATTGGAAGTTTAAAACTCCTGAAACTGCTAAAGAAAGTAGCGAAAGAATATATGAAATATTTTTAAAATACTTAGAGGATAATGATTTTGTTGGAGCTGATATGGCTCGTAAATATTTGCAAATGGGTTTTACTAGAAGTAGACGTTATGCTAATTATAAAGGTGGAAAAAAATATGACAAAGAACATGATTATAAGAAATTAGAAAGAGGAGGGGGTGATCCAAAAAAAGTGAAAAGTGCCGATATATTTTTTAAAAAATGGCAAGAAGCAGAAGAGAATGAGAAATATAAAAAGATAAAAATAGAATGGAAGAAGCAATTTGGATAAATACTATTAACTTTCCCCTATAAGTTCTATAATTTATAATTAGAGAGGTATTAAAGTTTAGTCTTGTGTTGATTAATGCGTTGACTTTTTCTTCATCAATTTAGTTTTTTTACATTACATTAATAGAGGTTAGATTATGACTAAAGATGAAATTGCAGAACTATTTAAAAAATGTATCAATTTACATAACAGATATCAATATCAAGAGGAAAAAGACAATCTACGAAGATTCGTTGAAACTGATCCTGATGAACTTTCAAATTTTATTGCAGCTTATAATAAAACTGAAAAGTATAACAATAGGGAAGCTGAAGTTTTTCATGGTTTAAGTTCTATTTTAATGGAAAAACAACAAGATAATGCGATTAAATCATTAAAGAAAGCTATTGAACTAGATCCAAGTAAAGCATACTACCACGAAGAGTTTTTTAATAAGTTATATAAAATAAATCCTAAGGAAGCACTCGCTTCTATCAAAAGAGCTATAGGGTTAAATCCAAATAAAAATCATTATATGAAGACCTTATTATTTTGTTGAAAAAAGTGGATTGTGATGAAGAAGCAACAAAAGTTACAGAAGCAATTCAAGATTTTCCTAAAAACATACCTAATTTGGTATTAGATACTGAGGACAAAATTGATGCTTTTTTGTTAGGATTAGATTATGTAAGTTAAAATAATTTCTTCAATCCTTTTTGTAAAAGCTTATTCACGGGATCCGCTTGTTGATTTTCCGGTTGAGTATTGCCTTGTTCTTCTGTATTTGAATCCTTTTTCTTACGCAGACCCAAAGCGTCTTTAATGATATTTTCAGGTTTCTTCTCTCCGCTTTTTAGGTCTTTAATAACGCTATTAAAGACGTTTTTAACTAAATATGTTTGAAGAGCCTGAATATCTAGCTTATGCTGCGGATTATTTATAGATCCGTATAATTTTACAGCTATAGGCGGTAAGTCTGCAATAGTAACACTTGCACTAATATCCATCATATATTGCGGTAAGTTAATTTGACCGCTTGCATTTGCTTTAGCAGGCGAAGCATCTAAACTACATTCGTTTAAATTAAGTTTGCCTTGTGCTATATTTCCGCTTGCGATTAAATTTTTAAAAGATGTTGAACCCCCACTAAAGGAGCTGTTAATAAGTCGCAATACTCCTTCGGTATTTTTAGTATTATTTACTGCATCTGAGATTCGGTTTAAATCAAATCCGCTTATTTTCCCGTTATCACTATTTACGTTAAATTGTCCGTTTAGATTATTAACGTATGTATAAACACTATTACCGCGAGAAGTAAGATCGGCTTTAAAGCTTAGTCGACCATCAGTTATTTTTATTTTACCCGATTGCGGAGTTAAATTTTTTAAGTAGGCATTTTTTAAATCGATTTTAATTGCAACGTTTTGATCTTTTCCTGAACTCACATAACCGGTGCTACTTAGTTCACCACCGTAAATGTTCGCATTAACTGAAGTAATATTTAGTTTACCGCCGGTGATATTTAATTTTGCTTTTAAATTATTTATGATTAATGAGTCGTTAGTTAATTTATCAATATTTGCGGATAATTGCCCTTCAATTTCATTTAAAAATCCTAAGTTAATAGGATTATTTGACCAAGGAGAATTATTTTTAGCTGTAGGTATATTTTGAGTAGCAGGACTAGTAGTTCTGTTTGAAGTAGGAGTAGGGCTATTGCTTGCAAGAATTTTATCCAAATTAACTAACGGACTATATAAGTTAAGGTTAAAATTTGGCTTCTGAGCTGTTAAATTAATATCCCCTTTAATAGATATATTAGTATTAAAAGCGGATATTTTATTATGAATATGGAAAGTATCTTTCACCTTTTGCACTTCCCCGTTTAACTGCAATACTCCAATCTTACTTAAATTACTTACTCCCATAAGAGACATAAACGACTCAAAATTATTAATTTTTAGATTATGGGAAATAGTTATATCTTGTGTTAAGTTTTTAAGCTCAATATCTCCGGCTAGATTACTATTTGCAGCCGATAAACTAATATTTTGTAATTTTATTGCCTGAGAATTATAAATCACGTTAGAAGTAAGTGTAAGTTTTTGGTTAATAATAGGAGGTAATTTATCAGTCTTTAGCTTTAAAGCATCAAGTATAGGTTTTAAACTATCAGCTTGTAGCATAATATTTGTCTTATCTAAATTAGAGCTAATCTCGGTT
>NZ_CBCDJS010000088.1:0-4882 GCF_965035265.1 Rickettsia sp. | reverse complement strand
GTTACTAATAAATGGTGCTATTGGAGGAATATATCATTTTTTGGTAATTTTCTTGGGAGTTTTTTTAACAAAAATAGCTTTTATAAATCATCCTGAAATAAAATTTATAAATATAGCTCTTATTATTACTTATGGAATATCAGCCGTTTTTGCAGGATTACTTGCCGATAAAATAAATCCTTTAAGACAGATTACATGGGCTTTATTTGCCAGCATTATTGTTGCTTTAGGAATGCAAATAATGTTATATAAACAAATATTTAATATTCTCTGTCCCGTTATATTAATAGGGCTTGCAGCATTTTATGCAGTGCCGCTACAAATTATTGTTCAATCTTTATTTAAGACTAATATTAAAATGAGGCTTTATAGTTTATCTCATTCTTTTGGCGGTATTATTCTATCCTCAAGCACTCCTTTCTTTAGCATGTTGTTATGGCAAAATTTTAAATCGCTATCCCTAACTTTAAGCTTTTTCATATTTTTGCTTGTAATATTAACTAGTACAGTATTGGTTTTACGTAGGATGTTATCCTTGCATGGATCGAAAAACCTACTCGATGTCATTCCTGCGAAAGCAGGAATCTAGAAAAAATAGTCTTAATATTGACAAAATAAACACATAAAAAACAAGTTTTTTATGTGTTTTACTGGATTACCGCCTCCGCGGGAATGACATAAACGAGCTATGCAACAGACCCAAAAACAAGAATAACATCAATTGCTTTAGATATTTCTTCCGTCTTTACCGCGACCCGTAGGTTTTATGCTAGGATTACTCGAAGATTTGGATTTTTGCTGTGCCTGTGTTCCAATTTGCTTCGCTTCTTTTGCTAAGTTTTCAAATTTGTCTTTTAAGCTTTGTGTATTGCCTTCTTTTATATGTGTATCTTCACTAGCTTCTATATAAGTCTTAATTTGCCTTTTAGGTGCATTATTTTTAGATTGAGCATCTTTAGAATGCTCTATTGCGAATTTTGTACGAGGTCTTATTAGTTCATTCTCTTTCCCTGTACCTTTCTGTTTCTCTTTCTCCCATTTATCCCATTCCTCCGGTGATGTCCAGTATCTTGTTATGTTACTATCAAAGCCTTTTTCAAATTTATCTTTTAAGCTTTTTGTGTTATCTTTTAACTTAAAATCGTGAGTTATTTCGTTAATATTCAATTTTTTAGGTGTTGTATGATATATAGTATCTTTATCTTGAGTATATTGAGAATGTTTTTCTACAGTCTGTTTCTTTTCTTCCGTCCAGTATTTTTTGATTTTGCTGTCAGAGTCTGCTTCAAATTTTGCTATTCTATCTTTTAGACCGGTAACTGCTCCTGTGGATATTTTAGGTTGATCTTTGGTTGATTGTTTAGTGTATTTCGGAGATGTATCTTTAGATAATTCATCATTAAACAAGCTGCGTATTTTGGGTAAAACGCTATCTATATTAACCTGCTTCGGAGATGTATCTTTAGATAATTCATCATTAAACAAGCTGCGTATTTTGGGTAAAACGCTATCTATTTGTAGCTCAGATATATAACCGTCTACTGCTTCTTTTAATTTGTCTAAAACGGCACTATTTTGGGCAGGAGGCAACATTCCGGTGTCATCCCACTCTAAATCAGTATCAGTAGTTAACATTCCGGTATCATCCCATTCTAAAGCGATATTATCGCTTCTACGCTCCTCACGAGGATCAGTTAGCTTATAATAATTTTTATTTAATATGCGAGGATCACGTGTATTTTCGCTCTTTTCAAATTCCTTAATTTCTTCAAATATTCCTATTGTCTTATAAATATTATCTATTTCCTCTTGAGTAAGTCTTTCATTGCTTACTTCTTTTTGTTGGATAGATTTTTGTAATTCTTTTGTTGCCGTTAACTTATCTTTTGCCGTATTTGAATTTGATAAAATTTTCGCTTGTGCTAAATCAAGAGCTTCAATTAAATTAGTAGAGCTGCTTTTTCCAAATGTAGTAGACAATTCTTCTTGACTTGAACCGATTCCTGAATCAATAGAAGAAGATCTAGAAACATTATTAGATTTAGGATTAATATTTGCTTGTTGTGCATAAGATTTACCGGCATCTATTAATATTTTATCAGTGAATTGTTCTAGTTCATTGAATGAATTTTCTAGCTTTGCAAAAAGTTCTGTTGAGGAATGTACTATTGCCGGTGACAACTCAGGAACAGAATCTTCAGGTATAGTTTCTAAAGAAGGAGAATATTTACTTGTTTCTCTTTGTAGTACCGATTCATTTTGCTTTATTAAATTTGATATATTTTTAAATTTATTTGCTAATTCTTCAGATAATATATCAATCTTATTATTGTTAGTACTTCCGGCATATAAGACTAGAGTCTCCTTTATATTTTGCGAGATATTACCTGCATGATCTATTAACAACATCTTATATTGCAAATCTAATTCGCTTGAATTATCAGTATTACGAAAGTAATTTTTATTTACTGATATACTTTTACTGAGTATATTCTTAGAAGCTTCTATAAGTTCTTTTTCCCCTGTCTCTTCTTTATTTTTTAACTTCTCAAATAAATTTTGTAAACCGTCTGAAAAATCCTGAGCATTATCAAGGTATAAAAATTTACTTCTTATAATCTCTTGTGCTTTTTGATTGGAAGCTTGTTGAACTTTTTGTTTCTCCTTCATTAATCCTAGAATGATATTTTTATCTAATGAATTAATCACATCATAAAAATTTTTCATTTCATCTAATTTTTCTCCAGGCTCTTTTATTTTTTGTAACCTTTCTCTTAATTCTTGAAATTTATCCCATTCATGTTGTTCAAGAAAAAATCCCGCTATTTTGGTATTTTTAGTATTAGGACTTCCTCCGCTACTCAGGATTTTATTTCTAGCTGCCTGTAATCTAGCGGGTTGATGAGAGTTAATATTATTAATCAAATCTAAAATTTCTTTTGATGTCTTATTAAATTCTTCGTTATTAGTTGGATTTTTGATTGTTTCTTGAACTGCTTCCCTTAGCTTTATTATTTCTTCTCTAAGGTTAAGCTCTACTTTTTGTTGACCGTGTGTTATAGCTTGCTCATTTTCTTGAGAGGTAAGTACTTTTGTATCTTGCTGTATATTTAAGTTCTTTTTACCTACTTTCTGAACAATTTCTTCCATCAATTGTAATAGATTAATATTGCCTGTTATTTCTAGTCCTTGTTCTTTAGTGATCGGTAATGAATTACTTAGTCTTAATAATTCTGAAAAATCTGAGGGGGATACTAGGACGTCGAGTTGAGCCTTTGTTTCTCTATCTTTTTCGTCTTCCTTAAAGCTTTCAACTTTACCGATACTAATAGGTAGGTTTTTTAAATAAATTTCTTTCTGCCTCCCTTGTATATTTTTATCATTTGCTACTTTGAAATTAGCCTTTTGCTGAGAAACATAAGGTCCTGGTGCTCTAGGATCTATTTTATTTATTAGAGCTTCTATGAAGTTGGTTGTATGCGCTATAGCTAATTTATCTGTTTCTAAAATATTATTTAAATTAGTGTTTTTTATTAAATAAAGATTTCTTATTAGCTTGTCTAATTCATTTTTGTTTTTCATAATTTTCCTCTATTAATAAAAATAAACCAAACCAAACTGTAATACCATTTATGTTAAATTAACAATACTAATATTAGTATTAATTCAATATTTTAAATTTTGTTGCATTTGTGCTTCAATTATGTTTAAAAAATATAATCTTATAATTTATTTCACCGTCTCAATGAGTTTTTTAACTCCCTCGACTGATTTATCGAATAATGCTTTCTCTTCTTTAGTTAACTGTAGTTCTATTATTTTTTCTACTCCTTCTTTACCTATAATAATAGGCACGCCGACATATAAATCATGTACATCGTACTCACCTTGCAAATAAGCGGCACAAGTTAGAATTTGACGTTTATCTTTTAAATATGATTCAAGCATTTCTATTGCTGAGGCTGCGGGTGCATAATAAGCAGAACCTGTTTTAAGTAATGCAACAATCTCACCGCCGCCGTTTCTAGTACGATCGATTATTTTTTCAATACGCTCATTACTTGATAAGCCCATTTTTATCAAGTCAGGTAGCGGTACGCCCGATACTGTAGAATATTTTGCAAGAGGTACCATCGCATCACCGTGACCACCGAGAACTATACTATTAACGCTGTTTACCGAAACTTTAAACTCTTCAGCAAGAAAAAGGTTAAATCTTGATGAGTCAAGTACGCCTGCCATACCTATTACTTTATTATGAGGTAGCCCGCTTTCTTTAAGCATGACATATACCATAACGTCTAACGGGTTAGTAATTACTATTACAAAGGCATCAGGAGCGTATTTTTTAACATTCTCTGCAACATTTTTCATAATACCGGTGTTAATGCTAATTAAATCGTCTCTGCTCATTCCTGGTTTTCTTGGTAAACCGGCAGTAATAATTATGGCATCAGACCCTTCAATATCTTTATAGTCGTTTGTACCTTTTATTTTGATATCAGAGCCTAGCAAAGTTCCGGCTTGCATGAGATCCAATGCTTTTCCTTGCGGTACTCCTTCAGCCACATCAAATAATACGATATCACCGAGTTCTCTAAGGCTAATTAAGTGAGCAAGCGTACCACCTATGTTACCGCCTCCTATTAATGAGATTTTTGGATTTTTTTTCATTCGTCCCTCTACAATAATTAAATATACCTATTTACTATATTACAAATAGATTGAAGAAAAAAGAATTTTTAAATTTTAAAATTATATGGTTAATTGATTAATTTATAAAAATTAACTAATTACATTGACTTCATTAAAATAGATTAATATAATGCCGAGTCAACAAAATACCATGAAATATGGAATTTTAATAAAATAATCAAAAAAA
>NZ_CBCDJS010000087.1:0-5146 GCF_965035265.1 Rickettsia sp. | reverse complement strand
ATGCTACAGGCATCCCACTGCTCGCCTGCTTTAAGATAGACATGATTTGGCTATCACTGTGTTTTGATATTGTCATTTATAGAATCTCCTTCTTTACTTCTAAAAAATTCTACTCCTTTTGTCGATTGTTTTTGGGGAGGATTACCAATCACAATCCGTGATTTCTTTTTTTGAGGTGTTCAGGTTTTGGAGGAACAGGCGGTTTTTTAGATTTTGCCTGAGCCTTTTTAACCTCTGACGGCAATGCCGGGTTATTTAATCTATTTAACTCTTTTGAAATTTGTTTTAACTGTTCTTGTACTTCTATCTTTAAAGGAGTATGAGAATTTTTAACTTCACTTTTTGAAATTTGTTTTAACTGTTCTTGTACTTCTATCTTTAAAGGAGTATGAGAATTTTTAACTTCACTATTTATTGTTTTTCCTATTTTTTTAAGATTTTCTTTAGAAATAAAATATGATTTTATACCTATATAATTAACAATCTTTGACCACCAAGTTTGTCTTTTATGTAATCCTTGATATATTACATCTACTAAATCATTTTTTTTGAATGTTAATATATAATCAGAAGCTCCTTCTAAGGATTTAGATAAATGCCTTTTTATTTCTCCTCGTCTCTTATCTTCAATATTTACCTTTTTGTCTTTCTCTAAGGTTGTTATTGCTTTTTCAATTATTGAAGATATTTTAGTATCTTTTTCTTCATTTGCTTTATTTTCTAAATTTTTTTTGGTATTAAAATGTGTACTGGTTCCTATTTTAGCATCTACTAATTGTTTTACATACTTACCGTTAGGGTCTTGTATTTTTTGCTCTATCTCAGCTGATTTTAAACCTAATTTTGCATATATCTCTGATTCTCGGAAAAGTGGAGCATATAATAAAAAATTAATACTTTGAGCTATTCTACTATCTACCAAATCTTTATAATCTCTTTTGGGATAAAATTTTTCTTGTAAAATACGATAATTATCTAATATTTCCTGAGTTATATCTTTTACATCAAGAGGTTGTAATTCTCCCTTAGCATTAAATTTTGCTTTCATACCTGAGCGTTTTGCTTCCAATAATAATATTTCTTGAAAAACTTTATTATTAGGAGTACGACAAACGAAATTAGGATCATTATCCGGCATTAATTCATTTGCATTTTCCATTATTGCTTGATTAAGTTTATGTAATTGCTCTTTATTAAGCTTTTTATCTAAAAAACTTATAAAAGCTTCCCTTTGCTTTTGCTTACTTGCAGTACTGAAAGCCTGCTGCATCTTTTGCAAAACATCAAAATCAAAATTTTCGTTACCTATTTCTTTGATAACTAAATTTGCTAAATTTTTTGTTTCAGTATTCACTGTTTCTTTTTTATTTTTTGTAGCCATATTTAGTATTAATCTAACCTATAATTATTTAAATATTAGTTATAGATTAAATTAATTTCTAGATGTTTTTACTATATTTATAATCAAAACTTTAAGACAGTATCTAGAAAGTCATACTGGGCTTTCGCTATTTCCTAGAATTTCTATTGATTCTAATGGTATTATTTCATTATATGTGGGATAACCAAGGTTACTTAAAATATCTAAATCCCCTAGACTTTTAATATAAACACTTTCCATATCATTTAATTTTTTTTCTAAGTTTCCTAACACAGTCAATTTATTTACATCTGCATTCTTTACTACATCTTGCTTAAAAAAATTACTGATAAATAAATACATTATACTTTGTGCTAAACTATTTTTAATATAAAATTCTTTTAGGCATTCAATAAAACTTTCAAAAAAATTTAGTTTTTCAAAAGGAATTTGACAATCAGGCGATAATTTTTGATATAATTTTTTCTGCAATTCTTTTTCTTCAATTAGTTTTTCAAAAGGAATTTGACAATCAGGTAATAATTTTTGATATAATTTTTTCTGAAATTCTTTTTCTTCAAATTTTTTTTCATAAAAATTGATAGTTAAAGACTGATAAAGTTCAAGCAACCACTTAGGCAGACTAAATGTTAATGTTTGATTATCATCTATACTTACCTTCCACTTGTTATTTTTTGCTTCTAAATAAAATAAATCACGAAATATACCATTATTAGAACCACGAAGTAAAAAAACTGAATCATCAGAAGCTGTTAAATCTTTAGCATGTTCCATTATTTTTTGGTTAAGTTTATGTAATGCCCCATCACATACTAGCAATTTTAAATCTTCAAGAAAAAGTTCTTTATTTTCTTTTTTTAATTCTTTTAAATTATTTAAATCTTCTAATGTAATTTCCTTTTGCAAAATATTATTAATTATTCCAGCTATAAAGATTTTATCTTCATTATTGACCTTTTGAACTAACTTTAAATAATCTTCTCTTTCTAAGTTTTTGTGTCCTACCCCAGAATAGACCCCGGAATAGACATTGGGCTCTACATCTTTTTTTTGATCTAATGCAGGATATTCTTCTTGACTTTCTTTAGAACCACCAATACAAGAAGTTACAATTTTCTTAAGCCCCATAATAACTCTACCTTTATATATTAAAATAAGGGGGAATTATATTTAGTTAAAAAATATTAACAAGTACTTTATAGAGATATTAAAATAAATTAATTTTTACTGAGGGGATGATGCAATAATGCTTTTTTTAGATGATTAGTTTGAAGATGAGTATATATTTGGGTTGTAGATATATCAGCATGACCAAGTAGCTCTTGAATCACTCTTAAGTCTGCTCCGCCCTCAAGCAAATGACTTGCAAAGCTGTGGCGTAATATATGCGGAGAAATATATTCAGGATTAAGCCCTGCATAAAGAGCGGCAGATTTTAACAGGATTGCAAAATTTTGCCTAGTCATATAACCGGCAATAGCTGATGAGGGGAATAAATAAATTAGATTTTTTGGTTTTGCTTTATTCACAAAAACATCTCTAATCTCAAGATATTTAGTAACACTGCCAATTGCTTGCTCATTTATTACTATAATTCTTTCTTTATTACCTTTACCAAGTACAGAGAATATTTTTTTAACGCCTCCTCCTGACACTTTATTAGTCAAAATATCAGTAAGCTTAATACTAACCAGCTCCGAGACTCTAAGACCGCTAGCATATAATAAATGTATCATAGCATTAAGCCTGATCCCTTCCGGCGTAGCATCTTGGGAGCAATATTCAAGTAACGATTTAATTTGATCTATAGACAATATTTCAGGAAGTTTATTTTGATATTTTGGTAAATCTACGTTAAGAACCGGATTTAATTTGGTATGATTTTCGCTAATTAAAAATTCATAATAGCTTTTTATAGTTGAGATTTTTCGATTAATAGAACGAGCTTGTAAATCATTACTTGCTAAATACTCAATCCAATTTCTGATATTTTCCATAGTGGTATTTAATTCTGATAATTTTTGTTTAGCAAGATAGTTTTGGAAATCGAATAAGTCACGCTTATAGCTAAGTATGGAATTTTTTGATAATGCTCGTTCCGCTAAGAGCATTTCTAGGAATTGCGAGATAAATTCCATAAGATTTTTTAATTTCTATAATGGAGGCCAGGGTCGGAATCGAACCGACGAATAGAGGATTTGCAGTCCACGGCATTACCACTTTGCTACCCAGCCTTGGTTATTTTTGTGCTGTCTAACGTCATTGCGAGCGACTATAAGGAGCGTGGCAATCTTATCAAGTAATATAAAATTCCTGAGATTGCCGCATCAAGGCTTCGCCCTGATTACTACGTAATTCTTCTCGCAATGACGTTTTTAAAGCCTACTAAACCGCTGTAATACTACCAACATCTATCCAAAAAAGCAACTATTTTTATACTAAATTTCTGATTCTTGCAGGATATTTAAACGATTTATCCTTCATAAAATTCAAAAATTGGCTAACAGAATCTACTATATCGTCATTTTTAATATGAGGAAAATTTAGCAATTCCTTTAAAATTATGCTTGATTGTCTGGGTATTAGAACACTACCAGCTTGAAATAAAGGAACTACCGAGGCAAATCTTGTAATTTTATCGAGCCTTGGCTTAATCCCGATTACCCTAATATTATCACCCAGAAACCCTATATCTTGAATTAATTGCTGACCGCTTGCCTTATCCTCAATTAGTATAAATCTCGGTTTATACTCGTTTGCTAATTTTTCTGTCAAATTCTTAAGCTCAGGATAATTAATCTTTTTCCGCATTAATGATGTTAAATAGTATCTCTGATCTAAAATTCCCCATATAGCGCAAACACTATAATCGGAATCTTCAGAAATCTTAATTGCTGTATCCCAGCTTTGTACCAAATAATCAAACTTCTCAGGTAGACTTTCATAAAAGCTAATATCTTCCATATTAAGCACAGATGACCCCATAGCTATCGGTTCTTGCAAATATTGGGCATTATAATTATAACTACCTATTTCTTGTTCTAATTTTGCTAAGCAATCAGAAGGTTCTTTAAAGCTATCTAACACCTCACCACTAAGATATTGATATTCTTTGTCTCTATTATTAGTCATTAATTTAAAAGAATAATCTTGAATGCTAATCGCCGGAATTTTTAAATGATGCCATAAATTGCCATTATTAAGTAAATAACCGGACAAATCCTCCGTATGAAGACGCTGCATAACTAAAACTATCGCTCCCTTATTGCGATTATTTAGCCTACTAACAAAAGTTTGCTCAAACCAATCTATAACTTTCTTACGTATTTTATAAGAGTTAATTTGCGTAGGATTATGCGGATCATCAATAATTAATATATCACCGCCCTCACCTGTTGCCGATCCCCCAACCGATGTTGCAAAGCTAAAACCGTTAGCAGTTGTTAGAAACTTGCTTTTTTGGTTATGGGTTTTACTAAGGATAGTATTTGGAAAAAGTTCTTTATACCAATCGGAATTTAAAATAAACCGACAATCTAGTGAGCGTTTAATGCTAAGTATTTGAGAATAGCTGGCAGCCATAATTCTTTTGGTGGGACTCGCCCCAAGTAAATAAGCAGGCCAAGCAACACTTACACAAATAGATTTTAAACTCCTGGGCGGTATATTAATTATTAAACGATTAATATCACCGCTTTGCACAGCATTTAAATAATCGGTAATTATTTTTATATGTTTACTTGGATAATACTCTGCTCCCGGATT
>NZ_CBCDJS010000086.1:0-5167 GCF_965035265.1 Rickettsia sp. | reverse complement strand
TTATCTTTTGTTGGACCTTTAGTAACTACTATCCCCCAAGTAATTAAAGGCGAAATATCATCCGGCCAACATCTTTGAATCGGCAATATATTGATATTCGGCTTGTCAATGACGATTTCATGACAAGCGGCTTTGGATACGATTTTAGGGGACATAGCAAAGATACGCTTAGCAAGCGGTAACATTGATAATGTTTCTTTAAAAGATGCTGGGGGTTGCGGTTGCTTAAGAAATGCGAGTAAAACACCAAGCTCTCTTAATTCCTCAACATTCTGAAGCTTAAGCCCTATGCAAATACGCTTTATACTAGCATAAAGATTAGTTAGAACAGGTATATCGGACTTACTACCATCGGCTTTTATAACATTTTCAAAAAGTAATGCAGGTCCACCTTGTGCCAATACTCTTCTACTAATCTCCGTAATTTCTAGATCAGTTTTAACTGGGGTAGAAATACGCTTTAACTCACCGTTTTTTTCTAAAAATCTTAAAAATTCTGGTAAATCTTTAAAGCTCATAGTTCTATTTTTTTGTTTGTAATGTGTGGCTTATTTTATCGTCATTGCGAGAAGACGCCATAGGCGTCGACGAAGCAATCTCAGGATATTTGACGAGATTGCCACGCAGCCTACGGCTGCTCGCAATGACGGTGCGGGGTGACCAGTTCCCTACTTACTAAAATTAGCCTTTACCTGTATATCATTCTGAATAATTGTGTAGTTAATTAGCTCGTCAATTATAGAATTTTTAATGTTATATATTATATTTTTTTCTGAATTTACATGAATATTTTTAGCCGTTAATTCATCGATACTTCTAGATTTAATATGTGCAAAATATACTTCATTACCTACCTGAAATACAGGAGTATCACTCCCTATTTTAGTATTAAAAATTGATAATAACATCTCAGGAATTAATGTTAACTCATTTTCCATTTCCGCTCTAATATAGCTTCTCTTGCTTATTTTTATTCCAGACCCCTTAAGCTCTTTTACATTTTCTTGATCTGAATTATATTCCTTTGCTAAATCCTTAATAATTTTTAAGTTTATATCTGCGATATTCTGCTTTACCCAAACTTTATTTACCTGCTCTTTAATAGCATCAAATTCAGGTATTTTTGCTGGCTGAATCGATTTTAATTCTACCAATATAAGATAGCTTTTATCTTCCGCCTCTATAGGATAAGATAACTCTCTTTCCGAAAGCTCAAAAATACTATCGGCATTTTCGGCAATTATTTTATCTTCAATAAGCTCTGCATAACTGACATAGTTAACGTTTTGTATCGGTAGCTTATATTTTTCAGCAATTTCAACTAAGCTAGAACCGGCTGCAACGTCATCTTCCAGCTTTTTAGCAAATTCCATATTAAGTATATCGATTTTTTGAGCCTTTAATAAATCATGTAATTGTTTTTGTACCGATTCAAAACTTTGATTCCCAAACTCGTCTTTATTTTCATTATAAAATTCTAATAACTCATCTTGAGTAACTACAGTCTTTAGATCCTTAATATTAGCTTTAATATAAGAAAAGCTGCGTTTCTCAGGTACTTCAAACGAGGTTTTATTATCTTGGTAAAAATCCTTTAATTGCTGATCTAGAGGAGTAGGAATTTTAAAATCTTTTGGCTTATTTTGCAAATCTATTTGTACTAACTCTACTTCTCTTTTTTCAGCCATATAATCTACTATATTGTCAGTCATAGCTTTAGGAACATAGAAGCTTTCTACAAAAGTACTAACAAAGATATGCTTCAAAGCTTTTTCTTTGAAGTTTAATAAATATTTTTCTTCATCCATATAAGAATTTCTAAAATAAGTTTTAAAAATTTTTATATCGAAAACGCCTTGCTCATTTTTAAAAACCGGTGATTCTTTAACTAAAATTTTAACTGTATCATCACTTAGATCTAAATCATAGTAACTAACTAAATAATCTAAAACATTATCGTAAACAAGTCTTTTAAGGATTCGGTTATCAATATTTAACTGCGTAATTTCTTCATCGGTTAAACTTGTTCCCGTTTGCTTACTTATAGCATTAATTTCTAAAGATTTTGCTCGCAAAAAATCTTCCTGGGATATATTTTTCACATGAGAAAAAGTAACAATATCGCCGCCTCTTCTTCCGTTTAATACATCTTTAATACCAAAGCCGACAAAAGCAAAAGCAATCATTGCGAATAAAACCCGCATTATAAAACTATCGGCAGTTTTTCTAATATTATCTAACATAATTTTTTATTTAAATTCTTTAAGTGACCATATGTCATTCTTAGCTAGAAAGACATGAGACCTATGTCATTCCCGCGTAGGCGGGAATCCAGTACTTTAAAGCTTTTTAAAAGCTTAGGTTATCTCGCTTTACCCTAGATTCCCGCCTACGCGGGAATGACATTTAAACCATTTCTCAAGACTCCATTATAAAGCAAAAAAGCCTATATAGTCAAACTATATAGGCTTTTATATTATTTTTATAGACGTTCGATGTCATTCTTGCGTGATTCGGCTTTTCGTCATTGCGAGGAAAGGCAAAGCCTTGAAGTGGCAACCTCAGGATGTTTGACGAGATTGCCGCGTCGCTTCGCTCCTCGCAATGCCAAGCTCATTAGAAGTTTACACGAACTTTTACACTACCTTGCTGAGCGAAATACTTACTTCCGATATTGGTATCGTAGTTAATGCCGTATTCCATCATTTTGTGCTTAGCAGTAACACCAACACCAACATCAAAGCTTGTTTTCTTTGGCTTAAAGCTGTTGGTCGGGAATGGAGCAGTCATACCTTGTAATCTTGCATCAATTGCCGGAGCTTTGTTTTTGAACGCATAATCAACCATTGCATAAAGTGCAGGTGTTAACACCACTTCACCCACATTGATATTGCTTGATACTTTACCACCTAATAAACCGTCGAAAGTATTATAATTCTTTCCTTTGACTAGAAGATTTTGGTAAGTAGTACCGGTTTCTTTATACCCCTTATCTTTGATGTCAGAGTATCTAATTCCTGCCATCGGTGTTACTACCAATGGCATAGCACTAACTGTTTCAGGTAAGGCATAAGTATAACCTGCCATTAACTGCCCTGTATAATTTTCAGATTTATACCTACCGCTTGCTGTTTGATAGCCGATAGTCTCTAGTCCCGTTGAAATAACACGTCTTGATTTACTTGTTACTTTGCTATCACCATAAGAGGCAACACCTTCAACAAAGAAATTAGACTGAGGTAAGTTATATAAACCGTATAAAGAGAAGATATTACTACGTACCTTATTCTTATCGCCGCTCTTAGCGTCTTTCAGCTTTACGTCAGTTTCTGCTCTAGTATATGCAAGTCCTAATACTGCATCATCGTTAATTAATGCGTCAAAACCTAAAGTACCGCCGGTTGTGTCAGATTTATAACCGCTGATATTTTGGATTTTCTTCTGCGTTGCATTACCGACAAATGGATTTATCCATGCACCAAACTTAGCATCCATATCCTCATCACCGGAAGAAACAGGTCCTTTATTTTCGGCTTGTACTTTATCCACCCTAGCATTGATAGAAGTTAAATTACTTAAAATATTACCGGATATTGCTTGGCTGGATGCAGCGACAACTTCACTAGGTTTTACAACGTCTTGTATCAGATGACCTACGGCGTCTACTATCTGTGAATTTGTCATATCACCGAAGTTAGCAAGAGCCTGACGTGCATCTGAACCGTTTGGAGCATTTTCCATTAACTCAAGCGATGTTTGAGTAACCCCTGTAAACTCTTTTTCTATCACTTCTTTAGCTACATCCTCTGCAAATAAAGTTAAAGTCGATGCATCAAAAGTAAATTTAACAAAACGGTTGTCATTATTAACGGTTATTTTAACATTCTCTTCAGGGGTAGGCTTTAAACCGCCTGCTGTTTCTGCAGATATTACCGTATATTTTGTATCTGGACTTATATTATTAATGTCTAAATTAGTAGCAGTAACAACAAGTGCTAAAGTTGAAGCCCTTGATAAATCAAGAGTACTACCTGATTTAATTAAGATATTACCGCCTGACTTAGCTGCTCCGTCAAAAGTAGTATTTAAGGTTAATGTATCGGTAAAGCTACCAGTACCCGTATATGCTACTTGATTTGCACCTAAAGTAAGTGTAGTACCACTACCTGTTATATCACTGTTAAAGGCTAGGCTATTACCGAAATTCATAGCAGCACCGTTAGCTACAAAGCTTGTAGCCGTTACATCTTTAGCAAAATTATTGATAGAATCTTTAGCTAAAGTAACAGCACCTGTATTAGTAAATGTATCAGCAAAACTTGTAGTACCGCCAAATGTCGCAGTACCTTTTGCATTAACGCTACTTGCAAAACTTGTAGTACCTGCCGTGGTGATATCACCGACCTCATTACCGACTTTACCGACTATACCGCTAACACTACCACCATTCGTAAAGTTCAGCTTTAGAGCCTGACCGCCTGTAGCATTAATTGCACCGGTTAATTTAAAGTTCGCAGGTAATGTTAAAAGTGCTGTACCGTTACCTTGGATTTCACCTATCTTAATCTCGCCGCCTGCTCCGCCGATAGATACAGCTCCAGCACCTACTTTTAACATTGCGATGCCGTTAACACTACCAAGCTTACTTGCACCTAAAGCTATTAGTGTGCCGTTATTATTACCACCGGTATTTTGTACAGCACCGGTAATATTTACTTTATCATTTAATGTTACCGTAGCATTTTTCCCTTTAAAATCTAGGAAACCTCCAATGTTGCCGGTTTGAGTTAATTGAACTGCATCATTAAGTAATGTTACATTAGCCGGAGTAGCTCCAAGCTTTATAGCACCGGCGGTATTAAGCTCTATATCTGTTGTATTAAAAATAATACCTGTTGTATCAAAATCTCCTGCTCCTTGGAAAACTATAGCTTGTAACTTATTAGGTCCACCAAGTGTAACCCCTCCGGCTATCGTTAATTTTTTCCCTGCGTTTACAGAATTTAAGATTACTATACCTTCATCGGGATTATTAGGATTTATATTTGCGCCTAATGTGATTGTACGGTCATTTGCATTTGAACTATTTTGTAATACTAATGTGGCATCTGCATGTGCAAATTCAATATTTGCTGCCGGTACATTTAAATTACCTTCATTTGCATCA
>NZ_CBCDJS010000085.1:0-5583 GCF_965035265.1 Rickettsia sp. | reverse complement strand
TGCTACAGGCATCCCACTGCTCGCCTGCTTTAAGATAGACATGATTTGGCTATCACTGTGTTTTGATATTGTCATTTATAGAATCTCCTTCTTTACTTCTAAAAAATTCTACTCCTTTTGTCGATTGTTTTTGGGGAGGATTACCCTTGGACCGAACACAGCCAAACTATTAGAAAAAAGAGGAGAGGAAAGCAAACAAACTAGCCGGACTAGATAATAAGGCGTTGTTGCGTGGATATTTTACCTCTGTCATCCCGTGGCTTGACCACGGGATCCAGTTAAAAATACTAAAGTTTTAGTATTTTTTATTATTTTTATGGACCCCGTGGTCAAGCGAACTAGGTGACACAGTGAATTTTATCGATCCACGCAACAATGCCTTCTTGCAAAAGTAGGAATGACAATACAAGAGCTACACAAACTTATAATAAGTCTGATTCTTATCACCTTTACTTATTAAAAGTTTATGTTCTAAACCGTAAATTAAATCTCTACTAGCCGTTGCCGTAGAAATATTTTTATGTACACTAATATAATCTTTTCTAGAAAACCATTTATCCATTAAATTAACCTTGACAAATTCCATTCTGGCTAAAGGAGTACTTGCCTCATATACTATATTATTACTATATAATCTTAATGCTGTAACTATTTGATCAAGCATAAATTCAATAAATAAGGTAGACTCGCCAAGCTTATCACACTTACTTAAAACGCTATAATATTCGCTTTGATTATTTCTAATCAAACTTTCAACGGAAATATACTCAAAAATTTTATTAGTTTGCATTAATAATAATTGTTGCCATAACCTACCGATGCGTCCATTACCATCTGAAAAAGGATGAATAAACTCAAGCTCATAATGAAATATACAAGCCTTAATTATTCCGGAAGTGCCGTCATTTTTATTTATAAAATCAAATAAATCCTGCATTAATAAAGATACACGACTTGCCGGAGGTGCAAAATGTATAATCTCTGTGCCTTTAAATATAGCGGCATTACCTTTACGCCACTTTCCGTTATCTTCTACTAATCCTTGCATTAATATCTTATGTGCTTTTAATAATGATTCAACCGAGCAAGAATCAAATATTGTTAGATCATTATATAATTTTATAGCATTATTTACTTCTAGAATATCTTTTTCAGGTGCAAGAACTCTTTTACCGTTTATTATATCGGTAATTTGCTCTACGCTTAAACTGTTACCTTCAATTGCTAAAGAAGAGTGGATAGTTTTAATTTGATTATTTTTTCTAAGTTTTATAGGTTGAGAGTACAGCTTGCTACCGGCTAAAATACCAAGCTCATAAGAAATATCTTGGAGTAATCCCAAGATTTTATTAGTTATTTGAAAAGGTGGTTTGTTGTTCATGATATGATAGTATCATATGATACTATCACTGTCTATATTATTTGATACAATTAATAAGATTTTCTATCTCTATATCCTCCATCACTCCGGTTTTACGGTCTTTTAATTCAACGATATTATTTGCGGCTTTTTTAGGACCGATTATAATTTGATAAGGCGAGCCGATAAGGTCGTGCGTAGCGAATTTACTGCCGGGGCGTGCTTCGGTATCGTCATACAATACTTCTATACTTTGATCTGATAGCTCTTTATAAGCTTTTGCCGCAAGTTCTACGCATTTACTATCATGAATATTTAAATTAATTAAAGAAACTTTAAAAGGAGCAACGCTAGAAGGCCATATGATACCTTTCTCATCACAATTTGCTTCTATAATAGCCGCCACTAACCTTGAAATACCTATGCCGTAAGAACTCATTTCAACGGGAGTAAGTGTACCATGCTCATCATTAATAAGTGCATTCATATTAACCGAATATTTTGAGCCAATATAAAAAATATGCCCAACTTCTATCCCTTTACTGCTAGTTATTTCTTGTTCAGATATAGGTAATTTATTCACGTCATGCTTTTCTTCGGCGGCTGCGTACCAGCCTTTAATTTCCTCTACATCAATATCAGGATTATCTTTTAACGTCTTAAATCTTTTATCGTAATAAATAGTACTTTCACCAGTTTCAGCAATAATATGAAATTCATGGCTTAAATTACCGCCTATCGGACCATTATCAGCAATAACAGGGATAGCAAATACGCCTAAATCCCTGAAAGTATTAATATAAGCCTTATACATTTGATTATAAGTTTTTACGGCATTTTCTTCGTTTATATCAAAAGAATAAGCATCTTTCATAAGAAACTCTCGTCCTCTCATAACACCAAAACGTGGTCTAATCTCATCACGAAATTTCCATTGGATATGATAAAGGTTTTTTGGCAAATCCTTATATGACTTAATATTATGACGAAAAATATCCGTAATCATATCTTCGTTAGTTGGACCAAATAGTAAGGTATTATCGTGACGATCTTGAAATTTTAACATTTCCTTACCGTAATTATCAAAACGCCCCGATTCCATCCATAAATGTGCCGGCTGAATACAAGGCATAAGAACTTCCAAAGCTCCTGCTTTATTCATATTCGAGCGTACTATATTCTCGATATTCTTAAGTACCTTTAAACCAAGCGGAAGCCATGTATAAATCCCTGCTGCTTGCTGCCTAATCATTCCGCTTCTAAGCATTAATTTATGCGAAGTTACTTGAGCTTCACTTGGTTCTTCCTTTAAAACAGGTAAAAAATATTTTGATAATAACATAGAATTTTTTTAGTTTAATATATTTTTCCGTCATTGCGAGGAAATTACGAAGTAATTGACGAAGCAATCTCGTGTCAAAGTCCTGAGATTGCCACGCTCCTTTCAGTCGCTTAGCTCATGACGGATGAAAGTGTACTTATCTTTTAGCGGTAAGGTTTAAAAACTCATGGCGATATTTCTGCTGCTCGGCAAATATACCCGTATAATGCATAGTGTTCATAATGCTATTATCCTGCATAACCCCCCGCATCGACATACAACTATGCAGCGCAGAAATCTTAACGGCAACGCCAAGCGGCTTTAAATTCTCCTGCACGCTTTCTGCTATCTGTACGGTCATTTTTTCTTGAATTTGTAGCCTTCTAGCAAAGATATTTACTATTCGTGCTAACTTGCTTATGCCGACAATACAGTTATCAGGAATATAAGCTATATGTACCGTACCGTTAAAAGGTAACATATGATGTTCGCAAAAAGAGGTAAATTTTATGCCTTCTAGTGAAATAAAGTCTTGAAAATTACAAGTATCGTAAAATTTTGTATTTAATATTTCCTCTACGTCCTTTCCATAACCGGAAAATATTTCCGTATAGCTGTTAATTACTCTATCAGGAGTTTTAAGCAGCCCTTCTCTAGTTGGGTCTTCGCCGATAAATTTGAGTAATGTTCTTACCGCTTCTTTAGCTTCTTCTCTAGTCGGTTTATTCATGTTCTAGTTTTATGCTTTTAAAAAACATTACTCTAACACAAATATATACAAACATCAAGCCGCCTACTATAGCAATAAGCCCTCCTCCGCCCATCATTCCCATTAGTAGCTTAGCTGACATCGGCATTACGCTATTTGGATCTTTACGCATGACCCCGTAACCGCCGGCAAGTGCTAGCCCGAGTATATGCAGAATCTGCCCAAATGTTAGTAGGTAGATGGCAAGTGTCATGCCGTAGTGTATGTCATACCGCGACTTGATCGCGGTATCCATTTTATTATTTTTGGATGCCGTGGTCAAGCCACGGCATGACACATAACCCATACATGCAATACTGATCCCTACTATAGAACCATGATAATGAGCAGGAATTACTACATTTATACCTGTAATATTCATTGCAATAAGCCCGCCAAGTAGAAATAAAGTAATAGAGCAAAGTAAGGTGGTTTTGATTACTCTGTGATTTGATGTCATTCCTGCGGAAGCAGGAATCCATTCTTTTTTTTCTAGATTCCCGCTTTCGCGGGAATGACATAAAGATGCGTGGGAATAACACACCAACTCAACCCCCATACCGACCAAACATAAAACAGGAGCAATACCACCTAGATATTTCATATGATTTGTATAAAATTCTTTAAATGCTCCATCAATAATATCATAAGATATATGACCAAAAAGTATAATAATGCCAAAAATAAAATTCAAATAAAGTAAGAAAAGATAGAATTTTTGGAATTTTAATTCTCTAGCTATTAACTCTCTAAATAAAATAACCCAAATAAATATTAATATTTGAGTATATATAAATTGTAATAAATGACCCCCGCTCCAAAAAAGTAATTCATAATAAAATTCTATCTCAATTGGAATAATTTCAATAATATTTTGCAAGCCGTTATAAGACCATCCAAAACAAACGAAACTTAAAATAAACATTATAATAGTCGATAATATTGTAAAATTAATTAGATTATTTAAGTTCCGCCAATCGAAGAAATATAAGATATTTATTGCATATAACAGCAGCGTAACACCAAATAGACTTAACCCCAAAATAAATACGATATTCTCAAGCATCGGTATATAATTATTCATAACAGGGTTATGCCCTGCTACCGGGGAAATAGCGATCAGAAGAGTAGCTAGAAAAGCGAGTTTGGGGTAAAGGTGAAACACGTCATTGCGAGCGAACGTAGAGAGCGTGGCAATCTCAGGAATTTTGTATTGTTTCATAAGATTGCCGCGTCGAGGCTTTGCCTCTCCTCGCAATGACATTTCACCCCAAACACTAGCCGTAATGGACAACAACCAAATTAATACCGATAAATTAACGTGAATGATTAAAGCAGATTTGAAAATATGCGGATTTGGGAAAAAGCTTGATAATTGTGGGGTACGTAATACCACTAAAATAATTGAATATAAACCTGCAAACCCCAAGGATAAAATACCAAGCTTGAGCCAAGAATTAGTTAAGCTATTATTTTGTGATTGAGTGATGAAATTCATGACTACAGATAAATATTAAACCACTATAACAAATAGCTCACCGTATATAGATAATCAATATTTTTTATTTGATTTGGAAATTAACATAAGCTATTAATAAGTCAATTAAGAGTTAATGGTTAGATATGACTAATCATCCATGTATTGGAATCGGTATTATAGTTTTTAATAGCAAGAATGAGATTTTACTAGGCAAACGTATTAGTTCTCATGGTGAATCTAGTTATGGCAACCCAGGTGGACATTTAGAATTTAGTGAAACATTTGAAGAATGTATTATTAGGGAAGTATTAGAAGAGGCGAATCTGATCATTGAAAACCCACAATTTTTAGCTGTGACTAATGATGTTTTTGAAAAAGAACAAAAGCATTATGTCTCGATTTTTCTTAAAGCTCATTGTTTAAATGAAGAACAATTGCAAAATCTTGAGCCTCATAAGGTAGAAAGCTGGCAGTGGTTTGCTCTTGATAACTTACCACCTAATCTCTTCCTGCCTCTAAAAAGACTCATTGAGAAAAAATGTTATCTATATAAAAAAATTACTGATTAACCTAATTTATCTAATTTTAAATACCCTATAACGGCAATCTAGGCTCTGTGAACATTTATAAAAAAATTTAATTTTGGTTATTTTTTGCTGCAAATTATAAGATTT
>NZ_CBCDJS010000084.1:0-5602 GCF_965035265.1 Rickettsia sp. | reverse complement strand
AAACCTATGAATGTTTATCTGGATTACGTACAACATTATGAACAAATAGCAGCTTAATTTTAAGCAACATTACCAAGTACATTGTTCATATATTTTGTCTTGATTTTTCAGGCCATTATATTATGCATAGTGAGCAGTTTCATCATTTTATGCATTCTGATAATTTTAGAGTAATTAATCCTATTAATTCTGCAATAGAGTTATGTAGTAATAGCAATTATGAAATATAAAATAAATATTTTTCCTCACAAAATCTAGGTTCTGTGAAGATTGCCAAAAAGATTTATCTCATTATCAAGCCAACTTTTAGCTTTTTGAGATAATAAATCATAAATTTTATCTCTAATTTTATTATAATATTCCTTGATATAGCTTATTTCATCAATATTAAGTAGTTTCACATCAATCAATTTACTAGCATAAGGTACTAGGCTTAAGGTCTCAAATTCAAGCCATTCGCTATTTTCTTTTACATACATCAAATTCTCAATTCTAATACCATATTTTCCAGGAATATAAAATCCAGGTTCATTAGATAAGATCATACCTGGTTGAAGTACAGTTTTATTACGAAGATTTATGCTTTGCGGTCCTTCATGAACGCTCAAGAAGCTTCCTACCCCATGACCTGTACCGTGTGGATAATCTAGCTTTTCTTGCCATAAATATTGCCGAGCGAGTATATCAAGATTAGCTCCCGTAACGATATTTTTAGGAAATTTGGCTCTTGCTAAAGCAATATGTCCTTTAAGTACTTGCGTATAACGCTTTTTCTGCTCAACGGTTGCTTCACCTATCACTATTGTTCTAGTTATATCGGTAGTAGCACCACTATATTGACCGCCGGAATCTATCAGTAATATCCCCTGCCTCTCAATCTTCTTAGCAGCTTTTTGGTCAGCTCTATAATGAATAATGGCACTATTTTCCTGAAATCCGCAAATAGCAGGAAAACTATCTGAAACATAGCCCTCTTGTTTGGCTCTATATTCTGTAAGCTTTAAACCTAGGGTGTGTTCTGTTAATAACCCACTGTCATTGCGAGTAGTTTCTTCCATTGTCATCCCGCGGCTTGACCGCGGGATCTTGTATTGTAAACTGTGTTCTGAGATCCCGCGATCAAGTCGCGGGATGACATAATGACAATCCAAATCAGCAAAAAACTCACATAAAGCTACTGCATCTTTAATATGAAAGTCGATTGCATGCTTAATCTCTACATCATTTTTACAAGCTTTCGGCATTAAACACGGTTCGGTAATTTTCTGTATTTGCTTATCAGCTATTAAGTCCATTATATGAACCGATGCTATACTATCATCGATGAAAATGTTCTCATTATCTTTTAAAATATTTTCAAATTCTTCTTCCGGTAAAATTGTTATTTCAGGACGAGCATTAATAATTTCGGCATCAATTCTTGATGGGTCGATAAATAGATATAATTTTGTAAAAGTAAGTATGACTTTAGCAAACATTAAAGGGGTGTATGCAACATCACTAGCTCGTAAGTTTAGTAACCAGCATATGGAGGAGCTATCTAGAATAACTAAGGCTTCGTCATTCCAGTCCTTTTTATTGTCATTCCCACGAAAGCGGGAATCCAAAAAAATCTCACGACATTTACTTATTTTATCAATATGACTAACGCCCGCAAATTTAATATCATGTAAATAAACTTTAGAATTTGGCTCTAATGGCTGATTATGCCAAATCCTATCAATTAAATTTCCTTTAATCTTACACAAAATGTCATCCCGCGGCTTGACCGCGGGATCTAGTAAAATTAAATTTGATATAGCAAGATAAGTAAATAATTCAGGATCGTAACCTATTTTTGTACCTTTACCAAACTTAGATATCTCTTTTAAAGAGAAAACCTTAAAAATTTGCAGATCAAGCTCTTTACTTGCTTGCTCTAAATAACGCCCGTCGGTAAAAAATAATGCTGTATCTTTACATATAACAGCTATACCGTTTGAACCGGTAAAACCTGTTATATATTCAAGCCTTTTGGCATACTCAGGTACATATTCGCTCATATATTTATCGTTAGACGGAATGATGTAACCATCTATATTATATTCCAGGAATAAGCTTCTAAGTAGATTAATGCGATCTTTTATCATATGTTGTCATACCGCGGCTTGACCGCGGTATCCATTGAGTATTTTTTTAGATACCGCGGTCAAGCCGCGGTATGACATAGGCTAAAACTTATCTCTCTTACTCCCCCTATACCATCCATAATATAAAGGAATACCAAGAATAGTAAAAGAACTAGCTATAATCAGAGTTTTAATAGGTGTTTCATAGATAACCCAAGCACAAAAGATAATCGATATTATGGCTATCAGTAAATAATAATAAGAAAAATTTTCTTTTGAGCTAAAAATCACCTTTAAAAATGCTAAGCTACAAATTAAATAGACGAATAAGAATGTTATTGCCGAGAAATCTATTATTTGTGTAATCTGTTCGGCAAAATTATCATTTGCTGTAAAAACTAATAAAGGCGCAATGCCAAGGCAGCTTACAATAATTCCCCATACAGGTGCGTTATTATTATTCTTTTTGGCAAAAAATTTCGGTAGTAACCCGTCTTCTGCAAGCCCAAGAGCAATTTGTCCGCTAGTTAGCACCCAAGCATTGAGTGTACCTATACATATAATCGAAGCTATAACCGTAATTACGCTTGACCATTTACCACCGAATAATAATGCAGCAGCATCAGCATAAGGAGCTTTAGAGCTAATAAGCTCTGAAGCAGGGATTAAACCCATTATACCTATGCTATTTATAATATATAACACCGCTACACAGAAAGTTCCAACTATTATGGCTCTTGGAATAGTCTTATCCGGATTTTTTACCGCACCTGCCGTAGTAGTTGCACATTCTACTCCGATAAATCCCCAAAAAGTAAGAAGTGCAACTCTTCCCATAATGGTCGGAATGCTTAAATTCTCTACTTCCTCGGCAATAGCTATATTATCTATATTAAAATGCGATAAAGCACATAAACCTACTACAAGCAATGGAACAAATTTTAAGAGAGTCAAATAAAACTCAGCTTTTCCTGCTACTTCAGGACCTTTTAAATTTAAAACCGCAATAGCACCTAATAATATTATCTGTAATATTAAATCCAAAATCGCTTGTGATTTGAAAAAAGGCGTTAGGTAACCTATTGCTGAGATAACAACTATGCTAGTACTAACAAAGGATATAACCCAGTAAGTGAAGCCGGCGAAGAAAGCTATTTTATCCCCGAAACTTTCCCGTATATAAACATGAGGACCGCCTGTTTTAGGAAATTTTGCACAAAGACATGAGAACACGAGAGCTATACTCATAGCTCCGAATAGCGACAACACCCAGCCCCAAATGCTGTATATACCGAATGGAGCTAAACTTAAAGGTAATATAAAGACGCTAGTACCGATTTGACTGCCGGTTACTAAGGCAAAAACTGCCCAGAAACCTAATTTTTGTGACATAATTTTGTTATTGATTTAATTCTCAGAAATGGCTTTAATATAGCTGAAATAATGATTTTACGCAACTTATTTTAGAAAACACAATTTCCTTCTTAATTATTTTTATATTATGAAAGCACAAAAAATAATAAAATATATAATATTTTTGAGCAGTATTATTTTAGCTATTTATCTTAATGTTGAGCCTCTTTATACTCCTACTGCCTTAATTACGTCACCTACTCTTACTTACTTTCCTAAATATATTGCTCATAAATCATTAACTTCTAAAAAATTTCAAGGTAATAGTTTAGAAGCAATACAAAATGCTTTAATGAGCTACGTAGACGGAATAGAAGTAGATGTTAGATTATCAAAAGACGGAATTCCTTTTTTATATCATGCTGAAACTTTAGAAGAAGCTACAAACGGATTTGGTAAACCAGAAGATTATAAGTGGGAGCAACTCAAACTATTATCATATAAAAACAATAATCAGAAATTATTGACATTAACTGATCTTTTTAATTTAGTCGGTTCACAAAAATTTATTTTTTAGATGTAAAAAGTGATAAAATTTTTAATCATGAATTTTGTTCTAAAATCACTGAGTTAATAAATAAATATCATATTGAAGAAAGAGTTTTTGTAGAGTCATTTAACCCTTTCTTTTTAGCATTAATGCGTCTCAATTCCCGAAATATTTTGTTGGTATATGACTATACAACAAATTCACAAGCAGGAGATGAAGAAATACAAACACAATTCGATCGAATCCCTTGGATATTAAAACAACCTTTTTTCCAAAAACAAATCAGAAGAATAATAAGACCTGATATGCTAGGGATTAGATTTAATACCCCAATAAAATTAATTAAACCATTAATAGATCATGGTTATCCAATTATGATATGGACTGTAGATGATAAACAAATTGCCGAAGATTTTTTTAACTTAGGAGTTAAATCCATCCAAACTAATAAACCGTCAGAGCTAATTAAAACACAAGAATCTAGACCTTTTATTATTTACGATGCAGGGGGGGCACCATCAGCAAACCAAGTTTAATAATCCATGCTAAAAACATATATGATATTATAGGAGCAATTAAAAAAGCAAAATTAAACAATAAAAAAATTACTATTGCTGGACGTAAGCACTCTATGGGGGGACAATCTATTTTAAATGATTCGATTCATTTAGACATGATGGAAATTAGTAAAGTAGTTTATAACCCTGTAACACAAACAATTACTATAGGTGCCGGTGCTACATGGAAGAAAGTTCAAAATGTGCTTGACCAATATAACCGTTCTATAAAAGTAATGCAGTCAGATAATATTTTTACCCTTGGCGGTACACTTAGTGTTAATGCTCATGGGTGGCAGGTTAACGCTCCGCCTATCTCTTCAACGGTATTATCTTTAAAAGTAATAACTGCCGATGGGATAATAAGAGATATAAATAAACATACTGAACCGGAACTTTTTCAGGCTGTTTTAGGAGGCTACGGTTTATTTGGTGTTATAGTTGAAGCAGAGCTTATAACGGTAGAAAATCCACAAGTTATTTTTCATGCAAAATTTATGAATTATAAAGATTTTATAAATAACTTTAAAATTTACATAACTGAAAATTCCGATGCTGAGCTTGCTTATGGGCGTTTATCAGTAGAAAAAAATCACTTATTTGAAGAGGCAGGTTTGTTTTGGTATGAAAAAACTAACAAGGAGAAACTTACAAAAATACAACCTGAATCTTTAATAGCTTTAAAAAGAGGAATTTTTAGAATATCTCAATATTTTAACCTAGGTAAAAAGATAAGATGGAATATTGAGAAATTGTATGCACAAAAAATGAGTATTAAATCCCCTATTTCTAGGAATAGTGCTATGAACACCGATATACATATATTATGGCCTCTTTATGGAACTGATAAAGACATTTTGCAAGAATATTTTATACCTAAGGAACAATTATAGTAAATCATATAGTATTAGGTGCAATAATAAGATAATATACAAGGAAAAATGTCAACAAGTCCATATAGTGAAGATTTAAGGAAGAAAGTAATAAATTACCTAAAGAAAGGAAGGAGCCAAAAGGAAGCATCAGAAGTTTTT
>NZ_CBCDJS010000083.1:0-5746 GCF_965035265.1 Rickettsia sp. | reverse complement strand
CTATAGTTAGAATGTTTACGTAGATATAAGGAAAAATGATAACTTAAGTCGGCTTTACTCTATCATTTTATCAAAGTTAGGATAAACTTCTTATCCTAACTCTGCGTTACAATTAAGTTACAATATTGTTTTGATTCGCTAATTCACATAATATGAAAACTCAATTTAAAAAAGAATGTTCTAATAAAGAAAATGATAGAACATTAGTTGATAATCAAGTTTTCCCTATAAGTTATTTCGGTGAAAATTCAAAAACACTGAAGATACTTTTCTCTGACCTTGCTAAAGCGTATACAAATAATTTAGATCTTCAAGAGAAGATAAATGATGACAAATATTATTCTTATACAACAGAAAAGAAATATGTAGGTTTAAAAGAAATCGCCTATAACGAAGAACAACAATATTTAGAAAAAGAGTTTATAGGAGAAACTAAACAAATCGAGCCGAAGCCAATATATACTTCTCCACCTAGGAAAAAATTAAAAACTTATGATGATATTTCTTTAGCAAAACCAATTTATATATCCCGCCATTTAAATTATAACGTATGTATAAGGCAAATTAAGGGCTATGAGCCAATTTGTAAAAAAGCACGGATAGAGAAAGAAGTGATAAAGAGTCGTACTGTTACTAAATACAAGAATGTACCTGAATATAAAGAGATTCAAGTAAAAAAATTTAACGAAGTGAAATATAATGAAGATATTAATAGTATAAAGATAACCATAAAAAATTTAATATTTAAAATTTGTGATTTTCTAGCTCTTATGAAAACTATTAATTTAGAGCAAAAACAAAAGCTTCCACTAAATTTAAGTAATAAAGTAGAAAGTGATGCTAAAGCACAGTGCCTTAACGATTTAACAAAATATACTGGAGTCGAAGTAATGTTTAAATATCTAAATGAAGAGTGGAAATATTTAGAATATGAAGCACAAATATTATCGGCTTATGAAACTGAAACGATAGGTAATAACTAGTAGTGAAATGAATTGAGCTAGACAAAATTTCTATATCATCTTTTAATAGACTTCTTGCGTAATTAAACTTATGGTGAGGAATTTGCAGGAGACACGAAGCACAGGACCGCAGCGTAGTAAATCTACGTGAGGATTCGGCTATCTTCTCGACGCACAAATTACCGCTAGAAGCTAATTACGCAAGAAGTCTAATCTGTAATACACCTTACTACTTTCTTAAATACCTTAAAAATTCTTGTATTATTACCTCTCTTGCATATAATTAAGATATTTTTAAAAATAATTTCTAAAACAATGACAAATACTAAATATTATCCTGAAGTTAGCTCAAATGCAGATTTTGCAAGCTTAGAGCGAGAGATTCTAAAATTTTGGCAAGACAATAATATATTCCAAAAATCTATTGATGATAGAAATGGAGAGTCAGAATTTATTTTTTATGACGGACCACCCTTTGCAAACGGTTTGCCGCATTACGGTCACTTGCTTACCGGCTTTATTAAAGACGTATATGCTAGATACCAAACCGTAAAAGGTAAGAAAGTCGAGCGTCGCTTCGGCTGGGATTGTCACGGTCTTCCTGCTGAGATGCAATCAGAGAAAGAGCTTAATATTTCAGGGCGTCTTGCAATAGCTAATTTCGGTATAGATAAGTTTAACGCTCATTGCAGAGCTTCGGTAATGAAATATGCCGGTGAGTGGGAGCAATATGTAACACGTCAAGCAAGATGGGTGGATTTTAAAAATTCTTATAAAACGATGGATAAGAATTTCATGGAATCCGTTCTTTGGGCATTTAAAGAACTATATAATAAAGGACTATTATATGAATCTATGCGGGTGATGCCTTACTCGTGGGCATGCGAAACGCCGCTTTCTAATTTTGAAACAAGGCTTGATAATTCTTATCGTGAGCGGGCAGATAAAGCAATAACGGTGAGTTTTGTGCTAAGAGGAAAATTGTATGAGATTCCTGCTTTCGCAGGAATGACATCGGAGAAGTCTGGAGTGACAGTAGGCGGTAATTATAAAGAATACCAAATTCTCGCTTGGACGACAACGCCTTGGACATTACCGTCGAATCTTGCACTTGCAGTTGGTAGTGATATAAATTACGCATTAGTCCCAAAAAATGATATTTGTTATATAATAGCCGCCTCTTCCGTCTCTAAATATGCTAAAGAATTAGGGCTTAGCGGTGAAGAAAATTTTGAGATAATTAAAGGTTCAGAGCTTCAAGGACTCCGCTATAAGCCTTTATTCGACTATTTCAAGGATCATCCAAACAGCTTCAAGATATTTGCCGGCGATTTCGTGGTTGAGGGTGACGGCACAGGCGTTGTTCACATGGCTCCTGGCTTTGGGGAAGATGACCAAATACTTTGCGAATCAAAAGGCATCGAACTTGTTTGTCCTGTTGATAATAGCGGTAAATTCACTAAAGAAATTCCTGATTTGGAAGGCTTGCAAGTATTTGATGCGAACGACAAAATAATAATCAAACTGAAAGAGCAAGGAAATTGGCTAAAAACCGAGCAGTATATTCATAATTATCCTCATTGCTGGCGAACAGATACGCCTCTTATATATAAGGCCGTTCCGTCATGGTATGTAAAGGTTACACAGTTTAAAGATAGAATGGTAGAGTTAAATCAGCAAATAAATTGGATTCCACATCACGTTAAAGATAATTTGTTTGGTAAGTGGCTTGAAAATGCTCGTGATTGGTCGATAAGCCGTAATAGATTTTGGGGAACGCCTCTGCCTGTATGGAAATCTGATGATCCAAAACATCCACGTATAGATGTTTACGGCTCTATAGAGGAATTAGAGAAAGATTTTGGCGTTAAAGTTACTGATTTACATCGCCCATTTATCGACGAACTGACAAGACCAAACCCTGATGATCCAACCGGTAAGTCAACAATGCGTAGAATCGAAGATGTATTTGATTGCTGGTTTGAAAGCGGCTCAATGCCATACGGGCAAGCCCACTACCCTTTTGAAAATAAAGAGTGGTTTGAGGACCATTTTCCAGCTGATTTTATAGTTGAGTATTCAGCACAAACACGTGGCTGGTTTTATACTTTAATGGTGCTATCTACCGCTTTATTTGATCGCCCACCGTTTTTAAATTGTATATGCCACGGTGTAATTTTAGACGCTACCGGTCAAAAACTTTCAAAACGTCTTAATAACTATGCCGACCCGCTGGAGCTATTTGATAAATATGGCTCGGATGCCTTAAGAGTTACGATGCTCTCTTCAAACGTCGTTAAAGGTCAGGAGCTATTAATCGATAAAGACGGCAAGATGGTATTTGATACGCTTCGTTTGTTTATCAAACCTATATGGAATGCTTACCATTTCTTTACGATGTATGCTAATGCCGATTCGCTTAAAGGTAAGCGGGAGTTTAGCTCTAAAAACGTGCTTGATGTTTATATATTATCTAAGCTTAAAATAGCAGTAAGTAAGATTGAAGAGAGCTTAGATAATTTCGATACGCAAACAGCTTATCATGCAGTTTCAGAATTTTTTGAAGTATTGAATAACTGGTATATAAGACGAAGCCGAGCAAGATTTTGGAAAAGCGAAAAAGATGCAGATAAACAAAATGCTTATAATACTCTGTATTTATGTTTAGAGACCATGGCTATTGCGATGTCTGCACTAGTGCCTATGATTTCGGAAGCGATATATTTGGGTCTTTATCATAAACGACCGAACGTCATTGCGAGGAAAGACACAAGTCTTGACGAAGCAATCTCAGGACATTCTCATGAGATTGCCACGGCACTTTCAGTGCCTCGCAATGACGGGAAAAGCGTCCATCTATGCGACTACCCCAATCTCTCAAGCTTTGAGGTAAATCATGAGCTAGTTGCTACTATGGATAACGCGCTTGATATTTGTAGTAATAGCCTATTTATCCGAAGCAGCGAAAATATCAGAGTAAGACAGCCGCTTGCTAGTATAACTATTATCAGTAAACATAATGATAAACTTAAAGATTTTGAAGATTTAATTAAAGATGAAATTAATGTTAAGGCAGTAATTTATCGTAATGATTTAGAGAATTATGCAAACAAAAAATTATCGATTAATTTCCCAATGCTTGGTAAACGTCTTCCCGCTAAAATGAAAGACATTATAGCCGCCTCTAAAAAAGGTGAGTGGGAAGCTACCGCTGGCGGTTTAGCTATATGCGGCGAAACCTTAAATAGTGACGAATATAAGCTAGTTTTAGAGCCATATTCACATATCAAAGGAGCAGCAAGTTTTGAGAATAATAGTAGCTTGCTTATACTTGATTTAGGGCTAACACCTGAATTAATAGAAGAAGGAATGGCTAGAGACATTGTACGCTTCATACAACAAGCTCGTAAAGATGCCGATTTCTCTATAACCGACAGAATTTTAATTGATGTAGATTTGCCAAAAATAACTAATATTTACGGCGACTTCATTAAAGAGCAAACCTTAGGCGAATTTGCTAAAGATTTTACTCCTGATCATATTAGTGAAATCGAACTAGAAAACCACCAAATACAACTAAAGATTAAGAAAATATAACAAATAGTTAATTTACTTATATTTAGTTAATATCCTGTATTGATAATTTACCTTTATTACTATATAGTACGCACGCTATAAATTAATTTAAGGTAAATTATCATGCACAACTCCTCCACAGCTCCGAGGAAAAAAAGTTCTTGGATTAAAAGCCGTCTAGAAACTAATACAACGGAAACTACTAAAACAGAACATGTAATAACTCGAGAGTATCTAAAACAATATTTTAATGAGTTTCATCCTAAAGACGGGACAGCATTAAATATTATAGCTAGCTTAGATGATCCAAATTTAAATAAAATAAATCTTATAAATAACCTTGTATTGGATGGAGCAAATAAATACAAAGCATTAGAATTTGCACTTAAAAACAATAATAAACAAGCTGATTATTTAATTAAACATCTTAATATTGATATAATGGACTCAATACGAAATAAAAATTTAACTTTAGTAAAGTATTTTATTGAAGAAAAAGGAAGCGATGTTAATACTACTTATTTTGGTTCTAATCTACTAAGCCTTGCTGCCGGTTTGGAAGAACCTCACAAAACAGATATTACATGTTATCTTTTAATAAAAGGAGCGACTTATTTAAACATAACCTTAGAAGAAGCAAAACAAGCCGGTCAAAATGTAACTAATCTTCACAAGCAAATCTTTTTTAAAGCAATAAACGAAAACAAACTTGAAGTAATTAAAAAATTTGTTGAAATATATGGTTTTGATGTTAATACTGAATATTATTCTAACACACCGTTAAGTACCGCAATTAATTTAAAAAGCAGAAAAGAAGTTGTAAAGTATCTTATCTCTAAAAAAGCTGATACAAATGCTGCTATGTCAGTAGCAGCTACAGAAGGCAATCTAAACGGAATTAAACTATTATTAAATGCAGGAGCAAAAATTAACGGTACTGATAATGAGTCACCTTTAATGCTTGCATCGGAACATAGACACGTCTCAGTAGTAAAATATTTACTCGAACACGGTGCTGACTATAATGTCAAAGGATGGGAAAGAGATAACTTAAATAGTGATATATAGTAAATCATATAGTATTAGGTGCAATAATAAGATAATATACAAGGAAAAATGTCAACAAGTCCATATAGTGAAGATTTAAGGAAGAAAGTAATAAATTACCTAAAGAAAGGAAGGAGCCAAAAGGAAGCATCAGAAGTTTT
>NZ_CBCDJS010000082.1:0-5799 GCF_965035265.1 Rickettsia sp. | reverse complement strand
AAAAACTTCTGATGCTTCCTTTTGGCTCCTTCCTTTCTTTAGGTAATTTATTACTTTCTTCCTTAAATCTTCACTATATGGACTTGTTGACATTTTTCCTTGTATATTATCTTATTATTGCACCTAATACTATATGATTTACTATAATTCATTGATAACGATAATTTTATATATGTTGAGCTTCGCTATTTAACTCAAATTTCTTTGCTAAGTCAAATGAAAATAATGCTGTAAAATCATTTTTAAATTATTATTTTTACCATGTTTCGTGGTAATTATTATTGACAACTGATTAATATTTAGTTATATATTACGCTTCTAGAATTTAATAATTTTTAACCTTTTTATTAAAGATGCTTAGATTTTAGCGAATTTAATATTAACTAATAAATTTATATTTATGCTTAAAGAAATAATCAATGATATAGTAAATGATAATACAAACCCTTGGTATGGTAAGCTTGCAGTAGTAGGAGCATGTGCTGTTGGAATTTATGTAGTAGTACTTGATCCACCTTTGAAATTTGCTATGGCATGTGCTGCCGGCATAATGGGAACATTGGCTGCAATTAAAGTAGGAGAAGCCTGTTATAATTATTATATGGAAACAAATACCCAAGAAGGACTAATCGGGAAAGTAGAATATAATACCGAAATATAATAATAAAATATTTTTAATGAATTTAGAGGTACTTATCTTCTAGGCTCTGTGTATTTTTTACTTAAGATTAAATTTTGAGTAAAAAGTACACAGAGCCTAAATTCATATTTATTTAAAATTAAATTTTATTACTATTCAAATCGTTTTTAAGCCTAATTTTTACTTGTTTTAAAGAACGAGGATTTGCATCCGTAACTTCAATTTCGATATTTTCCGAAATATTTATCTTAGTACCAACTACCGGAACGCTACCGACTCTAGTCAGTACTAATCCTCCTATCGTATCAAACTCATCATCATCATTTTTTAGCTTTTCTCCTATTATTTCTTCAAGCACTTCTACTTCAACACGTGCATTTGAAATAATTGTTGAGTTATTAATAACCTTGAAATTATCGCTATCTAATTGCTGATCATGTTCGTCATCAATTCGTCCTACTATTTCTTCTATAAGATCTTCAATAGTAACTAAACCATCAGTACCGCCATACTCATCAACAACTATTGCAATATGCGTTCTCTCACGACGCATTTTTGCTAGCAAATCTAATAATTTCATAGAAGGAGCTGCAATTATATGTTTACGTATAAGCTTTTTTAAACGACCGTTCTGCTTTGTAGCCAATGCCTTAAATAAATCCTTGATATGAATGAACCCTACTACATTGTCCAAAGTACCGTCATATATAAGAGTTCGTGTATGTGGGACTTCTAACTTAATAGACTCACTTAATTCTTCTAGATTCGTAGTTAATTTTATTGCCGCAATATCAGAACGCGGTACCATTATATCCTCAATGGTCTTATCTTCTAACTTCAGTAAATTAGCTAAAATGTTACGCTCGTCTAAAGTCATTTTTTGACTATTAATTTTAAGACGTTTTATGACACCAAAAAAATTATCAGGCGTTTTTGTTTTTCTAAAAAAATTTTTTATCGGAGAGAATAATTTTTGTATAGTAAAATTGTGATTTTTTTTACTAGAATCTTCTTTTTTTGAAGATTTTAACATAAATTTTTTTATTTAGTTAATAAGGGGAAGAAATACCAAAATATGATAATATTTCAATTTCTAGATTTTCCATAATATTTGCTTCTGTGTCATTTTGATGATCGAACCCGATTAAGTGTAAAATACTATGTATTAAAAGATGAATAAAATGATTCTCAAAAGTTTTTTGTTGCTCGCACGATTCATTATATATTACCTCATAACAAAATGCTATATCACCTAAATGCATATAATCATAGTCGATTAACAATTCAAGTTTAGGGCTAACATTATTAAAACGCAAATCCTGCCAATTTAATTCGTTACTTGGAAAAGAAAGAACGTTAGTACCTTTTTCTATATTACGAAATTGTTTGTTTAAGGTCAATATTTCTGCAGTATTTGTTAGTAAGATTGATAATTCAAATTGTTTTATTTTACTAAAATTATCAAATCGCAGTAAAACATTTTGAGTTATTTTTTTGATTAAACTCTTATTTATCTGCTTATGCTCACGCCATTTGTCGTAATTTTTTATGATTTCTACATTTATCATTTTCTTAATTCCATCACATCAATGTCATTCCTAGCTCAGCATTGTTGCGTGGATCGATTCCACCCCTATCATCCCGCGACTTGATCGCGGGATCCAACTAATAATATTAGTATTTTTTAGTTGTTTTTGGATACCGTGGTCAAGCCACGGTATGACACCGAGTGCTTTTCTTGATCCATGCAACAACGCCAAAGAAAGATTAATCTACTCACCATACTTTAAAAATCGTTTTCTATTAATCCTTCTACCCATTCATTGGATTTTTCTTCAGCTTTTATATCTTTAGCCATGGCTTTGTAAGCGGCTCCAAGCCCCTCATTAATTACATAAGGCTTTACAAGTTGTTTCATAAATTATTTACTACTATAATTTGTTTTCTGGATACCGTGGTCAAGCCACGGTATGACGCTGCTGATAATTCTCTTTTAATTTTTGAAAATCCTCATCGGCATGGTATGAAGAACGGGTTAGTGGGCTTGCTGAAACCATCAAGAATCCTTTTGTTTTTGCCACTCGCTCTAGATATTTAAACTCTTCGGGCGTAACATATTTTGCAACTTCGGCATGATTTTTGGTAGGTTGCAGATACTGCCCGATAGTTAGAAAATCAACCTTTGCTTCCCTTAAATCATCCATAACCTGCACTACTTCGTTTATTTCTTCCCCAAGCCCTACCATCATACCGGATTTTGTGAAAATTTCAGGGGATAATTTCTTGATATTATGAAGTAAGCTTAAAGAGTTATAATATCTAGCTCCCGGTCTAATCGCTTTGTATAAAGACGGGACTGTTTCGACATTATGGTTAAAGACATCAGGCTTTGAATTAGCTATTATTTCTGCTGCTCCTTCTTTTCTTAAAAAATCAGGAGTTAGAATCTCAATAGTAGTATTTGGAGATGATTTTCGGATTTCACTAATACACTGTGCAAAGTGCGTAGCTCCGCCATCCTCAAGATCATCACGATCAACAGAAGTAATTACTACATGCTTCAAATTTAATTTCTGCACTGCTTCAGCAAGCCTTTGCGGTTCGTGTGGATCAAGTAAATCGGGTCTACCGGTTTTGACATTACAAAATCTGCAAGCTCTAGTACAAACTGAACCTAAAATCATCACGGTTGCATGTTTTTTTGACCAGCATTCACCGATATTAGGACAAGCTGCTTCCTCACACACAGTATTTAATCTCAGATTCTTTATTAAATCTTTTGTATTATAGTACTCTGCAGAATTAGGCGCTTTAACTTTTATCCAATCCGGCCTTTTGTTTAAATCATTCATAAAACGGAAATAATTTAATTAGTTTTGTTACTTCGCTTAATACTTTCTGTTCAGCTTTATTATTAGCTTCGTTATTTTTTAAGCCGTCTAAAATATCTGCTACCATATGACCGACTAATACAAAATCCTTTTCTTTAAATCCTCTAGTAGTACATGCGGGAGTACCAAGCCTAATGCCGGAGGTAATAAAAGGCGAAGTTTCATCAAACGGAATAGCATTCTTATTACACGTAATACCTGCTTTATCCAAAGAATTAGCAGCAAGCTTACCTGTGATTCCGTCCTTACGCAAATCCACTAAAACAATATGGTTATCGGTGCCGCCTGTTAATATATCATATCCTCTTTCTTGCAAGCTACTCGCTAAAGCTTTAGCATTACTTATTACCTGCTTGATATAGCTTTTATATTCAGGATGCAGGTTTTCTAAAAAAGCTACGGCTTTTGCAGCTATAACATGCATAAGCGGTCCGCCTTGTAGCCCGGGAAATAAGGCAGAATTTATCTTTTTGCCTATCTCTTCATCGTTAGATAAGATTAAGCCACCCCTTGGTCCTCTAAGCGTTTTATGGGTAGTGGAGGTAACAATATGAGCGTAAAGAATAGGACTTTGATGCTCACCTGTGGCAACAAGTCCTGCAATATGAGCAATATCTGCCATAAAGTAAGCCCCAGTTTTATCCGCTATTTCTCTAAATTTTGCAAAATCAATATTACGAGGATAAGCAGAAAAACCGGCTATAAGTAATTTTGGCTTATGTAAATCCGCTAAGCGTTCAATCTCATCATAATCAATTAAATAAGTTTCTTTATTTACGCTATACGAAATAGCGTTAAACCATTTACCGGACATATTAGGGGCCGCACCATGCGTTAGATGCCCACCGCTATCTAAAGACATACCAAGAATTGTATCACCAGGCTGTAATAAAGCAAGATATACAGCTTGGTTTGCTTGCGATCCTGAATGAGGCTGCACATTCGCATATTTACAGTTAAATAATTTCTTTGCTCGCTCTATAGCCAAAACTTCAGCTTTGTCAACTTCCTCGCAACCATTATAAAAACGCTTACTTGGATAGCCTTCGGCATATTTATTGGTAAGAATTGAGCCTTGAGCTTCAAGCACTGCAGGACTTACGAAATTCTCTGATGCAATAAGCTCAATTACACTATTTTGACGAGCTTTTTCGTGCTTTATTATTTCATCAATTTCTTTATCCGTTTCGTGTAAATTATTATTAAAAATATTCATCTATCCTCATATGTTTTTGGTTTTGTTGTGTAGTTCATTTATGTCATTCCCGCGTAGGCGGGAATCCATCATAAAGCACATTAGGTGTCACCCCGTGGCTTGACCACGGGGTCCAGAAAAAAACTAAAAAAGACTGGATACCGCGATCAAGTCGCGGTATGACAATTAAAGATTACTGGATTCCCGCCTACGCGGGAATGACATTGGAGTCATACAGTAATGCTTATATTTTTTATAAAATTAATCGCAATTTCAAGCCCACGTCCGTCTATTGAATGAGCAAGCGACGTTAATTTATGTATGCTATGAGCTATATGAAACTTAGATAAATAGTCTGCAGCATCATACATTTTACTAATACTAACCACATCATCAAGCTCCCCATGAATCAAACATATAGGAGTAAGCATATTATTAACTTCCATAGGTGGGATTACTCCTCCTGAAAAACCTATAGTACAAAAAAACGGCTCTTGCTGGATCAGAGTTAAGTATAAACCAATCATTGTACCTTGGGAAAAACCAATAATAATAGTATCTTTGTTGGTTAGATTTAGCTCCTCTTGTTTTTGCCTAATTATATCCTCAAGTTTAGAAATATTATTTGCAATTAGTTTTGCCATAACATTGAGACTGCGATCCTGCAAGCTAAACCATTGTCTGCCATAAGGCATCATATCGTAAGCCTCGATGCCGTGCGGGGAAATAAAATGACAATCAGATAAATCATTCTTAATGTAAGGGACTAACCCTATTAAATCGTGACCATCCGAACCAACACCGTGCAGTAATACTACTAGCTTTTTTGGTGGCTGCTGGTTGCTTTCTACTTCTGGGTATTCTAAATATTTGTTCATGTTTTTTACAAAATTGTTATGTTTATGTACTTAAATATTAAGGTTGAGTAGTAGTAGACGAAGGTCAATTTCAAAAAGAGCAGGGAGTCTGCAAGGCGAGGAGCGGAGCGTATACTTAATACGTGAGCACCGCAGAACTTGCTAGACGACGACGCCAATTTTTGAAATTCACCGAGTATACGCCTTCAACATCTT
>NZ_CBCDJS010000081.1:0-5904 GCF_965035265.1 Rickettsia sp. | reverse complement strand
TTTAAATGTTAGATCCTTTATAGTAACTAGTTTTTTTATTGATTTTAAATTATTATTATAAGCGGGAAAACTCTTATATTCTAGAAATAACCTACTAATATTTGTATCTATAAATCTTTCTTTTTCTAGAGTTTGCTCATTTAGTATATTATCAACCGGTATAAAGATTACAGGGTGATTTTCAAAATTTGCTGATTCTAATAAAGATTTTAACTCTTCATCTACTATAAGAATTATACAGGCTTTTTGATCAAGATTACTTATATAGTTTTTAAATAATATAAAGCAATCATTAATTTCTTGTTCTATAATACCTTGAATATAACCGATTGTCTTATCAAATGGATACTCAAGGTTTCTAATTGTTATTATATTATTTTTATGTTTGATAATAAATTTTATACCGCTAGCTTGTGATACATATACACAAATTTGGAAATAATCGTTATATTTATTATTTTCTATATTCTCGACTATTTTATTTATAATAACTTTTAGCTCTAATGTTAAAAAATAAATTCCTTTTAAATCAAGCGACCTTTTATCTATAATACATGAAATTATATCGCTTAAAGGTGTTTCAAATGGAGCTGACATAATTAAAGTCGACCAAATTTCACTTGGCGTAGTAGTAATTTCGTAAACACAATGTGCTATAATGTCTTCTTTATTAAAATAACCTTCGATAAATTGTTCAATAGGATCAAGTTTAACTATTGACTGTAATATAGGTATTTGATCGTGCCGTGTTTTACATTCGCTGCCGTCAAGTAAAAAATAAATATCGCTTTTTGGAAATTTATTAAAAAAGTTTTTATAAGGGTTTAAGTCTATCTGTTCTTGAGTAGGAATAAATAATTTATCTAATAATTTATTATCGAGAAAAGCACTAAGAAACACACCTTTATTGCCTAGTAGCACCACAATATTTTTTCTTTTGAAAGAAAAAATATTTGTAGCAAATTTAACAAGATGTAATTTGATTGAATCAAAAATATTTTGCATAAATAAATTTATTTTAATCACGATTCAGAGTATAAAGAAACTTTAAATTATTATAACCTATATGACTAAATTTACCACCGAAGAAGTTAGAAGTAAATTTATAACTTACTTTAAAGCAAATAATCATACGCATGTACCGGCTAGCTCGTTAATTCCGCACAATGACCCTAGCTTAATGTTTGTTAATTCTGGAATGGTGCAATTTAAGAATGTTTTTACTGGACAAGAAAAAAGGCATTATAACCAAGCGGTAACTAGTCAGAAATCTCTTAGAGCCGGCGGTAAGCATAACGACCTTGAGAATGTCGGTTATACGGCAAGACATCACACATTTTTTGAAATGCTTGGTAATTTTTCTTTTGGTGACTATTTTAAAGAACAAGCCATATATTACGCTTGGAATTTATTGACTAAAGAATTTGAACTCCCAAAAGAAAAGCTATATGTAACGGTTTATCATACTGATGATGAAGCAGTTTCTTACTGGAAAAAAATAGCAAATCTTAGTGATGATCGTATAATTAGAATTAACACAAACGATAATTTTTGGTCTATGGGCGATACGGGTCCTTGCGGTCCTTGCTCCGAAATTTTTTACGACCACGGAGAACAAATATATGGCGGGCTTCCCGGTACTAAAGATGAAGATGGTGATAGATTTATCGAGATTTGGAATATGGTATTTATGCAATATGAACAAGTCGATAAGAATACTAGAATAGAGTTACCGCAAAAATCTATTGATACTGGTATGGGTCTTGAGCGTATGACGGCAGTATTGCAGCACGTTAACAACAACTATGATATAGATTTATTTCAGGAAATAATTGATTTTACTGAAAACATAGTAAAGGTAAAAGTAGAGGGAGAAGCTAAATTTTCTTATAGGGTTATTGCTGATCACCTAAGAGCAAGTAGCTTTTTAATAGCTGACGGCGTCATCCCTTCAAACGAAGGACGTGGTTATGTCCTTCGCCGCATTATGAGGCGAGCCATGCGGCATGCTCATATTTTAGGGAATAAAGAGCCGTTAATGTATAAGTTACTACCGAAACTTGTTGATTTGATGGGGAATGTTTATCCTGAACTTAAGAGAGCAGAAAGCTTTATAAGCAGTATCTTAGAACAAGAAGAAATTAGGTTTAAAACTACTTTAGAACGTGGATTAAAGCTTCTTACCGAAGAAACAGAAACGCTAACAAAAGGTAATGAATTATCAGGAGAAATAGCATTTAAATTATACGATACTTATGGATTTCCACTTGATTTAACCGAAGATATTTTAAAAAACCGTGATATTTCCGTTGATCATAAAGGGTTTGAAGAGCAAATGCTTGCACAAAAAGAACGTGCTAGAAAATCTTGGCTTGGTTCCGGTGAGTCAAAAACCGATCAGCTATGGTTTAATATCAAAGAGCAATATGGTAGCACGGAATTTTTAGGATATACGCTTAATGAAGCAGAATGTAAAATAATTGCATTAATTAAAGATAATAATTTAGTTGATGATATTCAGGAAACAGATACACAATTTTTGTTGATCAGCAACCAAACACCTTTTTACGGTGAGTCCGGAGGTCAAATGGGTGACATTGGGATGATATTTGCAAAAGATTCTAAAGTAGAAGTAATAGATACTTTAAAATATTTAGGCTCTATTATAGTCCACAAATGTATTTTGAAAAAGGGGCAGATTAACGTAGGCGAGAATGCTAATTTTAGTATAGACATCAAATATAGACAAAATTTAAGAATTCACCATTCGGCAACGCATATATTACATGCAGTATTACATAACATACTCGGTAAGCATGTTACACAAAAAGGTTCATTAGTTGCTCCGACTTATTTACGCTTTGATATTAGCCATTCTAAAGCTGTGACTAATGAAGAAATTATTTTAATCGAAGATAAAGTAAATGAGATTATTAGAGACAATCATGAGGTAAATACTACATTAATGGCAACTGAAGATGCAGTCAAACACGGAGCTATGGCATTATTCGGTGAAAAATACGACTCTGAGGTCAGAGTAGTTAAGATGGGCGATAACTCTTTAGAATTATGCGGAGGTACGCATGTTAGACGTACCGGTGATATTGGCTCTTTTAAGATTACAAGCGAAAGTGCTATAGCTGCCGGTGTTCGTAGAATTGAAGCGGTTTGCGGTGAATTCGTAATTAAATTAATGAGAGAAAAAGATAATTTACTTAAATCGGTAGAAAGCACTTTAAAGACTAACAAAAACGAGCTTATTACCAAAGTGAACAATATTTTGGAACGAAATAAAGGGCTTGAGAAAGAGCTTGAAAAAGTCCTGTTAGCCCGTTTAGATTTAAACGTAGAGCAGATTGAAAAGCAAGCCGAAAAAATAGCAGGGATAAAGCTGCTATACAAAAAAGTAGGAAATATAGATAATAAAATATTACGCCAAGCTGCTGAACAATTAACAAATAAAGTAGAAGATTTAATAGTAGTATATATTGCTGAAGGGATTGGTAAATTATCTATTACGGTTGCGGTGAGTAAAGCTATCACAGATAAATTTAATGCAGGTATAATTGCAAAAGAACTCTCTTTATTCTTAGGCGGCAGTGGCGGAGGTGGACAGCCTGCAATTGCTCAAGCAGGCGGAAATGATCTAGGTAAGCTAACTAACATCCATGAAAAATTATATAGTTTGTTAACAGTATTATAAGTTGTTTTTTAGATCCCGTGGTCAAGCCTATAGTACCGGACATTTTTTGTTCTATGTCATTCCCGCAAAAGCGGGAATCTAGTAAAACCTACAAAAAACTTATTTTTTTAGGTTTATTTTGTCAATATTAAGACTATTTTTTGGATTCCTGCTTTCGCAGGAATGACATTGGTATTTACGCAACCGTGTATTATAATACGGTTAAATCCCCAAGTACCTCTATTAATTTATGGTTATTAGCAAAATTTCCTGCCTCATCATGGTTGCCATAATGATCAAAATTTATTAATAATTCTTCTTGGGAATTTTTATAAAGTAGATTTGTAAATAAACGCATGTCACCGTCAATTTTAAGTTCTACCGCTTTATTTTGTAAAAATTTAACTCCATTGATGCCTGTTTTACAATATGTAATACCTTTTTCTATAGCCCGAGTAAAAGAATCAATAAGGTTATTATCTGGTTTCTTTTCAACTGCTTCTTTCGCAATTTTTGCAAAACAATTTAAACCTTTATATTTGCCTACAAAAAAAGTATCATCTTTTTTAATGATCTTTTTATCAATATTCCAACTTGGATCTACTTGGTTATTTGTAAATTTTCGACTAATTTCAAAAAACTTTTGTTGTTTTACCCGTTGGTAATAAGCATGTATTTCTTTTGGATCATATTGTTCAATAAGCTCCCCTATGCTTTCTGCTTTGTTATCTCTAGAATAATTTGTAGAAATTTCTTGCTGTTTTTCTTCGCTTAATTGATCTGCATATTCTCTCGCTTTTTCTTGATTATTATTTAATAAAGAAGCAGCTATACCGATTTCTAAAGCTTCTTCATTTTTTTGATCATATTTTAAAGCGTTGTCTACCTTTTCAGCAACAGAGTCAAATTCTCCCTTAGCAATTGAAACGGTATTCGAGATATTAATTAAATCGGCTGCTTCTCTTCCTTCTAGATTATTGTTATCAATAACAATTTGTGAAGTTTCGGTATCCTCTTCTAATCCAAATAAAGCTTTAAATTTCCACAAATATTTATTTTGAAATAATTCTTTCTTAGAGATTTTTTTACAATTTCTCTTATAAAATCATCTTGTTTAGTATAAATTGCCGTCGAAAGTAATACGTGGTTATCATTACATTTTTTACAGAGACTTTTAAAAGTATTAATTTTATCATTATTAGAAGAAAACTTACCTTCATTAAATTTAGCTATATACTCCAAATTTGAGATCAAAGAGGAAAAAGCTTTAGGAACGGGTTTATTTTTAACTGAGTTAAATTTGGTTGTAGAAATAGTAGATAAATCAAGACCCATTTCTAATAAGTTCTTTATATCTTTAGATTCCAGATTCTTTATATAATTTGCTGCACTTTTTATTTCACTAGTGTTTAAAAAGATTTTAATTAGTTCTAAAATCGTATCTTGATCATTCGGTAAATGTTTTAAGGCACTTAAATAATATTTTTTTGCAGCTTGATAATTTGTTTTAGAGTAATATGCTAAGCCGAGATTATAATAACAACTACCTATATCTTCATTTGCTAAAGCTTCATTGTCTATGCCTGCTAGTTTACTTTCTAACAACTCTACTATTTCATCCAAGTGTTTCTCTATCAGTAAAGCGTTAGAAAAATTTGCTAATACGGTAAAATTTTCCTGATAATGCTTTTTTACTATTCGGAAGGCGAAAACTTTTGATTCCGGTTCTAATAATTCTATTACTTCAGCTATAATATTAGTACATTTATCATATTTAGCATATTTACTTGCCGAAAACACGGTTAAGTGTAAGTCTGCATTTTTTAATACTTCTTTTATTAATTCTTCAACGGTTTGTGTATGACCGTTTTTTATAGCGGCGTATATAGCATTACGTGCATATTTTATTTCCAAAAATTTATTTTCTTTGTAGTCCAAATTATTAATTTTGTTTGGTTTGAAATTACATGAATAAAACTTTTTTCCTATTTTATAGCTATAAGTATTTTCATATATTTTTGTGATTTCGTATCTATTAACTAATTTATTACTTATAAATTCTTCATATTTATAATATAGTAAATCATATAGTATTAGGTGCAATAATAAGATAATATACAAGGAAAAATGTCAACAAGTCCATATAGTGAAGATTTAAGGAAGAAAGTAATAAATTACCTAAAGAAAGGAAGGAGCCAAAAGGAAGCATCAGAAGTTTTTGG
>NZ_CBCDJS010000080.1:0-6037 GCF_965035265.1 Rickettsia sp. | reverse complement strand
ATTCTAATACTATCTTGGTCTTTTCTTCGGCACTGAAATTCCGAAACTGTTTCTTAGTCATTCTTACCTCTTAAGTTATTTGGTCTATTCTAACTTATTACCAAGCAAACCTAACTATTTTTTTGTTCAGTTTTTTCAGGCCATTATATCAATGATTTTTTCTAAATCTTCATCTGAAGTATTATTAATTAATTCTGCTAATTTTTCATGTGTGATCTTAATTTGATCTAATTCATTATCAGGCGTATTTATAATTTCTTCTAATAATTGTTGATTTTCTAGCTGCTTTACAACCTCTTCACCGTGAATTAAAATCATTATTTGCTTAAACTTTTCTTCAGGTAATAAGGACGATATCTCTGACAATACCTTTGATAAGTTTTGATCTGGGATACTATCAAATATTCTTTCTAAATTTTTATCAGAAGCGTCATTAATCATTGTTGCTAATTTATCATTTGAAATACCATCAATGATTCTTTCTAAATTTTCATCTGAAATATCATTAATTAATTCATCTAATTTTATAGGCTTAATTTTATCTAATTCACTATCAGGCGTATTTAAAATTTCTTCTAATAATTGTTGATTTTCTAGCTGCTTTACAACCTCTTCACCGTGGATTAAAATCATTATTCGTTTATCTATTTGTTTAACTTTTTCATCAGGTAACAAATCTGATACACTTCGTAAGCATTTATTTGAAATATCATCATCATCCATGATTTTTACTAAATTTGCATCCGAGGCATTATTAACAATCACTGCTAATTTATCATTTGGAATACTATTGATGATTCTTTCTAAATTTTCACCTGAGGTATTATTAATTAATTCTGCCAATCTATCATTTGCAATACTATTGATAATTTTTACTAAATTTTCACCTGAGGCATGATGAATTATTGTTACTAGCTTATCATTTGTAACACTACTGATGATTCTTTCTAAATTTTTACCTGAGGCATGATAAATTATTGTTACTAGCTTAAAATTTGTAATACTACTGATGATTCTTTCTAAATTTTTATTTGGAATAATATCAAGTTTTTCTGCAATCTTTTCTTCGCTTTCTGAAATAATTATGAGTTCAAGCTGTGTATCGGAGATATTTTTGTCTGATAATTTTTTTAGCTTCTGCTCGATAAGTGTATCAGGTGAAATTGCTATTACTTTTTCAAGATGCCAAGGCATAATGTAATTAATTAATTCTTGTGCTTTTTCACTTGTAGCATTATTAATTAATTCTGCTAATTTTTCATATGTCATTTTTTCAAAAATTGCATCTAATTTTTCCTCAGACGTATTTATAATTTCTTTTACTAGTTGATCATCAGAAAGATTTTCAATTTGATCTAAGAAACTAAATGTTTCTTCAGCTTTAATACCAAAATAAGAAAGAGCTTTATTGCTTACAAGATTAAAAGTTTCAGCAACTTTAGAAGAAAGAATACTAGATGTATTTTTTATAATATTAAAACTCTTTACTCCAAAATTATAAACTGTTTTTAATGGTGAACTAAATGAACTGAAAAAACTTTTGTTTTCATGTGCATTAGTTACTTTTTCACTATCATCAAACTTATCTAAAAAATCTGTAAATTTGATTTTAGAGATGCCTAAAGTACTTTATATCCCCAAATTTTTAATTCTATATTTGAAAAATACTTAAATTCATCGTTAGCGAGATAGGAAGCTGGTTTTGGAGAAGTATTAGGGGTGATTAAATTTTGTAACTTGTTAAAAATTGATGTTATTGCCATAATTCTTCCTCATTTCTTATTATAGTAGTCAGCGTTGCACTATAATAGAAATTATGAGAAAGTCAAGATAAGAGCTAACAATTATTAACTTTTTATTATATTTTACTTAAAATTGATTAATTTATCAAAGAGAGATATTCTACTAAATGTCATTCCCGCTTTTGCGGTAAGGTCTTGTTGCGTGGACCAGTAAAACTTACTGTGTCACCCCATGGCTTGACCACGGGGTCCATAAAAACAATAAAAAATACTAACAATTTTAGTATTTTTAACTGAATCCCGTGGTCAAGCCATGGGGATGACAGAGGTGAAAGTCATCCACGCAACAATGCCTTGTGGGAATGACATATAATAAAAATTGTACTATAATTGTCTCTGTTCTTGAATTAGCTCGAAGACTTCAACTACGTCACCTTCTCTAATATCTTCGTAATTTTCAAATGCTATACCGCACTCATACCCTTCTCTAACTTCTTTAACTTCATCTTTAAAGCGTTTTAAAGTTTTGAGTTTTCCTTCATGGATGACTACATTATCACGTAATAAACGTACACCTGCTCCTTTCTTAATAATACCTTTAGTTACGTAGCTACCGGCGATTTTGCCGATTTTGGTAATATTAAATACCTGTCTAATTGCTACGCTTCCGATATATTGCTCTCTGATAATTGGATCAAGCATACCGCTCATAATAGCTTTTATATCATCAATTAAATTATATATTATACTATAATATCGAATATCAACTTTTTCTTTTTCTGCTGCAGTTAAGGCATTTACCCCTGCTCTAACATTAAAGCCGATAATAATAGCCGAAGAAGCATGTGCAAGTGATACATCGGATTCCGTTATCGGACCTACACCACTATGAAGTATACGCAGTTTTATCTCATCACTCGGTAATTTTAATAAGCTACCTGAAATGGCTTCAACCGACCCTTGAACATCACCTTTAATAATTAAAGGCAGTTCCTTAATTTTACTATTACCGGAAGCTTTTAAAAATAAATCTTCTAAACTTGAACGTGGAGCAATAGATATTTTCTTTTCTTTAGCAAGACGCATTCTATATTCAGCTATATCTTTTGCTTGTTTGTCGTTTTGTACTACGTTAAATTTATCACCGGCAAAAGGTACTTCGTTTAAGCCTTGAATTTCTACAGGAACGGACGGAGTTGCTTCCGTTATTTCCAGCCCCTTATCATTAGTCATCTTTTTAACTTTACCATAAGAGCTACCTGCTATTATAATATCACCATTTTTTAAAGTACCGCGTTGAACTAAAATAGTGGTTAGTGTTCCTCTTCCCTTTTCAATTTTCGATTCAATTACAACACCTGCAGCCGCACCGAAAGGACTCGCTTTTAAATCCTGCATCTCTGCAATTAATAAAATTGCTTCTTCAAGTTTATTTAAGTTAATTTTCTTTAGTGCCGAGATAGGAATAACCATAACGTCACCACCTGCCTCTTCACCTATAATTTCATGAATATATAACTCGTTTTTTACACGCTCAATATCAATATCAGGCTTATCAATCTTATTAATGGCTACAATTATAGGAACACCTGCTGCTTTTGCATGATTAATTGCCTCAACCGTTTGTGTTTTGATTCCATCATCTGCCGCAACCACTATAATAACTATATCCGTTACTTTAGCACCTCTTGAACGCATTTCCGAAAAAGCTTCATGCCCAGGAGTATCAATAAAGGTAATTGCTCTACCGCCTGCAAGAGTTACTCTATAAGCACCGATATGCTGAGTGATTCCGCCTAGCTCACCTGCAGCAACATCTGTAGATTTAAGAGCGTCAAGTAATGAGGTTTTACCGTGATCTACATGACCCATTACCGTCACAACCGGTGCACGTGTTCTTAAATCTTCAACCTTATCATCACTAATTAAAACATTTTCAACATCTGATTCTTGGACTCTTTTTACTGTATGCCCTAAATTTGTTGCAACTAGTTCTGCTGTATCGGCATCTATTGTTTGGCTGGCATTTGCAAGAATACCGAGTTTCATTAATTCTTTAATTACATCAGCCACTCTTTCAGACATAGCATTTGCAAGATCGCCGACCCCGATAACTTCCGGTATCGTGACTTCTCTATATACTTTCTCAGGTGCTTGTGATACTAATTTACGTTTTTCTTTTTCTCTTGCTCTTCTTATAGAAGCAAGGCTTCTAGTTCTACCGCTACCGCTTTCGTCATCACCAAGCATATTAAAAAGATCAGCTTTTTTAAATTTTTTCGGCTCTTCTAGCTTAATCTTTGGTGCAACTACTTTATTCTCTGCTGTTTTATCTAATTCTTTCTCTGATTCTATACCGTAACGTGTTCGCATTCCTACTAAAGGTGACTTTATAAAAGTTTCTTCTTTCTTTTTAGGTGTTTGTGATGACATATCTTCATCGCCTTGAACGGTTTTAGCACTAACTTCTACTTTATTTTCTTCGGTATTTTGCTGTTTTTGTTCAACTTCTTTATCAGTTTCTAGCAGTTCTATTTTTGAGTTGGAAGACTGGTTAATACTTGCAAGTTTACTTAAAGTGCTTATTTGTGAAGAGTCGTTTAATTTAGATTGCTCAGCAGCTTTTTTAAGAATAGATAAACGTCTATTAAATTCTTCCTTATTAGCATCAATAACGGTTTGCTCTAAGCTATTTCTTTCTTTATTTAATGAAAGGGCAGTAGTACTACCGGTAGAGCTTTTTCTAACTTCTACTAGCGTTTTAGATTTAGCATTAACAAAGCTTTGAGCTCCTGTAAGAGAGTCAAAAGACTTATTAAGCGATAATTTTGAATTGCCAAGTGTCAACTTTTTGGGTTTGATTTCCTGGTTATCCGTCATATTTAAAACCTTTGTGTTTCTGTTTTTCCGTTTATTACTTTTATGTCATTCCCGCAGAAGCGGGAATCCAGTAATCTTTAACGTCATACCGCGACTTGTGAGCTAGATCTTAGGACTCAGACTGTGATACAAGATCCCGTGGTCAAGCCACGAGATGACATAAAAAATCTAGATTCCTGCTTTCGCAAGAATAATATCATCCTAAACCCCATCCTCTAACTATCTTTCAATTCACCATGCTGTCTAGCAGTTTTAATCAGCAATTTAATATTTTCGTCCGTTATATTAGAATTTGGAGCTAAATTTTTAAATTCATTTACGCTCATCTCTCCTAAATCTTCTATAGTCTTTATACCATATTCGGCAAATTTTAATATTAATTCAAGCGATAATTCTAGTATATCTATTAATTCCTGCTCAACTCCCAGCTCCTCTAGCTTTTTGATAATCTTCTCATTTTTAAGGTCAACGTAATTAGTAGCACGATTTTTGATCTCTACGGCAAGTTCTTCCTCAAAACCTTCAATTCTTGTTAAAGTACTAACTTCACTAGTTGCAATTTGTTCTACTGAATTAAATCCCGTTACCGATAAAAGCTGACCTATAACTTCTTCAACATCTAAGGCTTCCATAAATAATTCCGTAGAAGTTAAGAACTCTTCATTTCTTCTTTTTGATTCTTGCTCTTCGGTCATTATATCGATATTCCAACCGGTAAGCTTAGAAGCTAAACGAACATTCTGCCCTCTTCTACCTATTGCAATACTTTGATTTTCTTGCGAAACTACTACTTCTACCTTATGCCTATCCTCATCAATCAAAATTTTTGTAATTTCCCCAGGTGCAAGCGGTGCAAGAGCATTAACTATAAATTGTGCAAGATCATTGCTCCATAATACTATATCAATTTTCTCTCCGTTTAACTCATTTGTTACGGCTTTTACTCTATTACCTCTAATACCTACGCATGAGCCTACAGGATCTATACTACTATCCGAAGCAAATACCGCTATTTTTGCTTTTGAGCCGGGATCACGTGCTACTGATTTTACTTGAATAATATCTTCAAGAATTTCAGGTACTTCTAGCTTAAACAGCTTAACCAGCATTTGGTTATCTACTCTAGATAAGAAAATCTGCGGTCCTTTTGTTTCTTGCCTTACATCCTGTACATATGCTTTTATACGATCATTAGGTTTAAAATTCTCGCCCTTAATTAATTGATCTTTTTTTATTATTGCTTCAGCACGACTCAAGTCAACTATTATATCACCGTATTCTATTCTCTTAACTATCCCGTTTATAATTTCGCCTTTTCTATCTTTAAAGTCATAATATTGTTTTTCACGTTCAGCCTCTATAACACGTTGAGTTATAACTTGTTTTGCAGCTTGAGCCGATACTCTAGCATGATC
>NZ_CBCDJS010000079.1:0-6187 GCF_965035265.1 Rickettsia sp. | reverse complement strand
TTCGAATGTTTTTTTCTGGATTCCCGCCTCCGCGGGAATGACATAAACGTACATACCGTAATTTCTAAGAGAGTGTATGCTAAAAGAAGAAGACAAAATTTTTACCAACCTACATGGACAGCAAGGCCAGGATTTGAAATCTAGCAAGAAGCGAGGCGATTGGGATAATACTAAAGCTTTGCTTGATAAAGGTAGAGACTTCATTATTGAAGAGGTTAAGAAATCAGGGCTTAGAGGGCGAGGCGGTGCCGGATTTTCTACCGGTATGAAATGGTCTTTTATGCCCAAAAATTCAGAGAAGCCTTGCTATTTAGTAGTAAATGCTGACGAGTCTGAGCCTGGCACATGCAAAGATCGTGATATATTAAGGTTTGAGCCGCATAAATTGATAGAAGGCTGTTTGCTTGCAAGCTTTGCTATAGGAGCGAATAATTGTTATATCTATATTAGAGGTGAGTTTTATAATGAAGCTTCTAATATTCAGCGTGCATTAGATGAAGCTTATAAAGACGGGTTAATAGGAAAGAATGCTTGCGGTTCAGGCTTCGATTGTGATATTTATCTACATCGCGGTGCGGGTGCTTATATTTGTGGCGAAGAAACGGCATTGCTTGAAAGCTTAGAGGGTAAAAAAGGTATGCCTCGTTTAAAGCCTCCTTTTCCTGCTGGCTTTGGGTTATATGGTTGCCCGACTACTATAAATAATGTTGAGTCTATCGCAGTAGTACCGACCATTTTAAGACGAGGAGCTAGCTGGTTTGCTGGTATAGGTAAACCTAACAATACGGGAACTAAGGTTTTCTGCATATCCGGCCATGTTAACAAGCCTTGCAATGTTGAAGAAGCAATGGGAATCCCATTAAAAGAATTGATTGAGAAATACGCCGGCGGTGTTCGAGGCGGTTGGGATAATCTTAAAGCAATAATACCGGGTGGTTCTTCTGTTCCTTTACTTCCTAAGTCATTATGTGAAGTAGATATGGATTTTGATGCTTTGAGAACGGCAGGTTCCGGTCTTGGTACAGGCGGTATTATAGTTATGGATAAATCTACTGATATTATTTATGCTATAGCCCGCCTTAGTAAATTTTATATGCATGAATCATGTGGACAATGTACTCCTTGCCGTGAGGGTACGGGCTGGATGTGGCGAGTTATGATGCGGCTAGTTAAAGGTAATGCCAAAAAATCCGAAATAGATGAACTCCTTAACGTTACGAAAGAAATAGAGGGGCATACTATTTGTGCTTTAGGTGATGCGGCAGCTTGGCCGATTCAAGGACTGATACGTCATTTTAGAAGCGAGATTGAAGAGAGGATAAAGAGTTATAGCGTGGCTTGAGGTCCAGTGCTATATGAACGTTTAGGATGTCATTCCTGCGAAAGCAGGAATCCACAAAATAACCTTAATGTTAGTACAATAATTATATATTTTACTAGATTCCTGCTTTCGCAGGAATGACATTAATCCATAAAAAAAGACATATATTATGCAAACAGATAACACAAAATCAAATAATACTAAAACTACAATGCAAGAGTGGGGTTCTTTTGCGTTTGTAATATGCGTCGCTTTACTTATTAGAATACTTGTTATGGAGCCGTTTACCGTTCCGACCGGTTCTATGAAAGCAACTATACTTGAGAATGATTATGTTTTTTCCACGAAATATAGTTATGGTTATAGTAATTATTCTTTGTCTTTCTTTGATTTCATTCCTCTTTTTAAAGGGCGGATATTTGCATGTGAACCTGAGCGTGGAGATATTATAGTTTTTCGTCCTCCTAACGATATGAGTGTTAGATATATAAAGCGTTTAATAGGGCTACCCAGCGATAAAATTCAATTGATTGATGACGTAATATATATTAACGACAAAAAAATAGAACGCACGGAAGTTGGAACTTATATAAGCGAAGAGGGAAGAAAATATTTGAAATTTAAAGAAACTTTGCCAAACGGCAGAACTTATTTTTCTTATAAGCTTGCTCCTGTTTTTGGCGTTATATCTGATGATAGGTACGGTAATACTGATGTTTTCTATGTACCTGAAGGAAAATATTTCTTTTTAGGGGATAATAGAGATCAGTCAAATGATAGTAGAGTAAATCTTGGATTTGTACCATTTGAAAATTTTATCGCTAAAGCACAATTTATTTGGTTCTCAACAAAAATAACTTGGTGGGATAATGATATAGGAGCTATTAATCTAATATTAAAGTTAAAGCCATGGATTGAGTCTGTTAGACTAAACAGAATTTTCAAGAATCTTTATAGCATGGATTAGTATACTCGTTTAATTTGAAAAATTGGCGGCGTTACTTCTCGCTTATAATCCTCACGTAGTATAACTACGCTACGGTTATAAGCTTCAAAGTGCCTTGCTCTTTTCCAAATTAAATCTCGTCTACATCGACGTCACATTTATCAGAGGTTTAATGATAGCATTTAACGACTTAGAAAAATTACTCGGTTATAATTTCAAAAATAAAGAGCTTTTAGTAGAGGCGTTAAGTCACCCGTCTTTAAGACAACATCATGAGTACAAGGATGATAAAGATTATGAGCGGTTGGAATTTTTAGGTGATGCAGTATTAAATTTAGTAATTACAGAAATTTTATTTAGTAGTTTTAAAGATTATAATGAAGGGAGTTTAGCTAAAATTAGATCATATTTAGTTTGTAAAGAAACAATATGTATGGTTGGGGCTAAGCTTACTTTAAAAGATTATATAATTATGACTCATGGCGAAGAAGTAGCAGGTGGGCGTGATAATCCTAATAATATAGAAAATACTACCGAAGCTTTGATCGCTGCTATATATCTTGATAGCGATATTGAAACAACTCATAATATTATCGGGAAATTATGGGCAGAATTTATAAATGTTAAAGATTTGACTGATTATGACCCCAAAACTGCTTTACAAGAATGGGCTCAAGCTAGAGAACATCATCTACCCATATATCAACTCATTAAAAGAGAGGGAGTAGCTCATTCATCAATTTTTACGGTTCTTGTGAAAGTAAAAGATTATGAACAAACAGGCGCTGGTCACTCGATAAAAGAAGCAGAGAAAGACGCAGCTAGAAGCTTATTACATAGGCTTAAGTTATTATGATGGATAAGCAGCAGCACCAAAAAACAATTTCGGTTTGTATAATCGGTAGACCAAATAGTGGGAAGTCTACTTTATTAAATAGAATAATAGGTGAGAAGCTTTCTATAGTTACTCCAAAAGTTCAAACTACTAGGTCAATTATTACCGGCATTATTACTTTAAAGGATACGCAAGTAATCCTGTATGATACGCCGGGAATATTTGAGCCAAAAGGAACGCTTGAGAAAGCGATGGTCAGATGTGCTTGGTCAAGTTTGCATAATGCCGATATAGTTATGTTGATTATCGATAGTTTAAAGCCGTTTGATGATATAACACGTAATATTTTAGATAAACTTCGTTCACTTAATATTGTGCCGGTATTTTTATTGAATAAAATAGATGTTCCGTCAAAATATCTGGATGAGATTAACGCTTTTTTAACAGGAAATCATCTTGATGGTTTAGTTTTTCCTATCTCTGCGTTATCGGGCAAAAATATTGATGGATTACTTGAATATATAACAAGTAAGGCAAAAATTTCTCCTTGGCTTTATGCAGAAGACGATATAACGGATTTACCGATGCGTTTTATTGCGGCAGAAATCACAAGAGAGCAATTATTTTTTAATTTGCAGCAAGAACTCCCATATAAACTAACTGTACAAACCGAAAAATGGGAAGAGCTTAAAGACAAATCCGTAAAGATTAATCAGGTTATAGTAGTATCAAGAGAAAGTTACAAAACTATAATTCTCGGTAAAAATGGCTCTAAAATTAAAGAGATTGGAGCAAAATCCCGAATGCAAATGGAGAAATTCTTTGGCTTTCCCGTTCATTTATTTTTGTTTGTTAAGGTTCGTGAGTTGTGGGAGAATAACCAAGAATTTTATCAGTATATGAAGATATGATAGTATGTCATTCCTAGCTAAAAGCAGCCTTGTTGCATGGCTCGAAAAACCTGCTCGATGTCATACCGTGGCTTGACCACGGTATCCATAAAAACAACTAAAAATACTAAAATTCTTAGTATTTTTAACTGGACCCCGCGATCAAGTCGCGGGGTGACAATGGAAAAGCTGAGCTATGCAACAACGCCGCAAAAGCGGGAATGACATAAAAGCCATGCAATAATGCCAATAAAAATAATATTAAATAATCATGATAGTACTTGGGATTGATCCGGCACTTGGGAGTCTTGGATGGGCGGTGGTTGCAAAGGATACCGCAAAGCTGAAATATTTAGCTAGCGGTACTATTAAAACCAGCAGCAAAGATGAAATACATCATAGGCTTGCGTTTATCAATAATACGTTAGAAAAAGTAATATTAGAATATAAACCTGATATGGCAGCGATTGAAGAAACATTTGTTAATACTAATAACGTGACTTCGTTAAAGCTTGGCTATGCTAGAGGTGCGATCATGTCGCTAATTGGTAGATATAATTTGGACATGCGGGAGTTTAAACCTAATACGATAAAAAAAACCGTGACCGGTTACGGACATGCAGAGAAAGACCAAATTTTGCATATGATCAAGCTTTTACTGCCTGGAACTTCTGCTATTACTAACTCTGATGAAGCTGATGCCGTAGCAATCGCTTATACTTGTCATGTTATGAGAGTTTAAATGAACGATTTTAATCCGGTTATAATATTAGTTGCACCGCAAATGGGTGAGAATATCGGTGCTACTGCAAGAGCAATGAAGAATTTTGGCTTAAATGAGCTTAGAATCATAACTCCAAGAGACGGCTGGCCAAATGAGCAAGCACGTAGTAATGCAGTCGGAGCGGTTAATATTATAGATAATGCAAAAGTTTATGATAGCCTTGAGGATAGTATTAAAGACCTCGAATATTTATACGCCACTACTTGTATTAAAAGGGCTATGAATAAAGATTATGTATTTTCACAAAATTTGCCTTTAGATTATCCAAATTCTGAAAAAGTTGGGATAATGTTCGGGAGGGAAAATAACGGGCTTAGTAATGAAGAAATCGCACTTGCCAATAAGATTATCACTATTAATACAACTGAATTTAGCTCATTAAATATTGCTCAAGCGGTTATTATAATATGCTATGAATTGTTCCGTAATTCTACGCCTAGAGAGGATATATATAACATTCAAAAATTAGCTACTAAAGAAGAAATAGAACATTTCTTAACAAATTTATTCGGCAAACTCGATAAAGTCGGATTCTTCAAAGCTCCTGACAAAAAGCCTGCTATGCAGCAAAATATCACTAACATATTTACACGTATAAACAACCTTTCGTCCCCAGAAGTTCAAACACTGCAAGGTATTATAAAGTCTTTGTATACTCGATGAACTTGAAAAATTGGCGTCGTCGTTCTAAAGTTGAGTCGAAGTATACTGCTAGGAATATATTCTTCTTGATAAGAGGCATTTATTTTATCAAAGGTCTAATAATTTCAGCTACTCTTTCTGCTTCATTTAAAGGTTTATAGTTATATTTCTGCAGCATCGTTACTGACTCATCAAAAATTCTTGCTATTTTCTGCTCTACTAATTGCTTTATAAAAATTTTATGTTTTGAGGAATTAAAGTTTGGTGGGCAGAATATATAAAGAGGTTTACCGCTTGAAGCTGCTTCACTGCACATTGAGATTGAGTCGGCTGTAGAGATTGTATATATTGCTTTGGCGAGCATAGCAATATATGGATTATAGCCTGCGTCTTCGTTCGGGTCATAAATAATTGTAGAAACCGGCATGTTACTTTTAATAATAGATTTTACCTCTATCGGAGTACGTCTGCTGAAAGTAATGAAAAACGGTATTTTTTGATTAGTAGATATTTTATTTAATAATGAAGAAAATAAAACTGCTTCATTTTTGTTGAAATTGAATTTTTTATTATTACCACCGATTATCACGGCAATAAATTGTTTAAGGTTAGGATAATGTTTTTGTAGTTCTAAGTTCGCCGCGGCGAACTTTTCAGTTACGTTGTTGATAGCTCCGTTGATGGGGATTGTCATTCCGCGACTTGATCGCGGAATCCAGTCTTCTTTAATTTTTTTTTGGATCCCGTGGTCAAGCCACGGGATGACATT
>NZ_CBCDJS010000078.1:0-6190 GCF_965035265.1 Rickettsia sp. | reverse complement strand
ATTGCTTTTATCGAAATGGAGTTTTTCGTTATTTTACATAATAGCCGAATTATGGCCAAATGTAGTTTTTGCATTACTTTTTTGGCAATTTGTTAATAATATTACTACAGTAGAAGAATCTAAAAGATTTTATCCGTTATTTGGATTACTAAGCCAAACAGGTATTTATTTAGCAGGACAATTTTTAGAAAATCTAAGTAATATTAATGAGTATGTAACTAATAAATTCTCATTGCAATCGTCTTTTCACACGCTTTCTATACAAATTATACTAACTATAGTATTAATTTTAGGCATCATCGCTATTAAAACTTTTTGGCTACTTAATCATAAAATACTAGACAAAGAGCATATGGCATTACTCAAATTTAAAGCAAAGAAAAAATCAATGACTATTGCCGAAAGTTTTCAAATGATTCTATCGTCAAGACATATTAGATTAATTGCAACTTTACTTATTTGTTATGGTATTGCTATAAACTTAGTAGAAGGTCCTTGGAAAGCAGCAGCTACTAAAATTTATAAAACTCCAACCGAATATGCAGCGTTTATAGGAAGTTATTTGAGTTATACCGGAGCATTTACTATTTTATTCGTCGTACTTGGTTCAAATATAGTTAGAAGACTCGGCTGGTTTACGGCGGCTGTTATCACACCTTTAATAGTTTTTGTTACCGGTATATTATTTTTTGCCGTTAATAATTTTGAAGGATTTGCCGGTTTAATAATAGCAAATTTCATTCTAACCGATCCTGCTTTAATTGCTATAACTATTGGTGCTATTCAAAATGTGCTTAGTAAATCAAGCAAATATACCTTATTTGATTCAACAAAAGAAATGGCTTATGTCCCTTTAGACCCGGAAATAAAAATAAAAGGTAAAGCAGCGGCTGATGTAATCGGTACAAAACTTGGTAAATCAGGTAGTGCATTTTTACAATCATTAGTATTTATAATATTACCTTCTGCTAGCTACCAATCTATTTCTGTTTGCTTGATGATTATATTCATAATTACTTGTATAATTTGGCTTTGGGCAACCAAAGAGCTCAACAAAGAATATAAAAATTCTATTAAAATTTCTCAATAAAAATATCAGATTTTTCTTGATATTTCTGAAATCCCTATATACTATTTTTGACAGTATAACACAAACTGTGAAAAAAGATATGTTATGTCATTCCCGCGTAGGCAGAAATCCAGCTTTTTCCTTTGTCATCCCGTGGCTTGACCACGGGATCTTTTGAATTATTTTTTTGGATACCGCGATCAAGTCGCGGTATGACATTCAGTTTGTGCTAATTAATTTTTGATTAAATTAGAGGTTTTATGAGTAAAGACGGTAACCCGGATATAAGTGAATTTGATCCTTTAAATAGAGAATTTACAGAAGAAGAAAAACAGCAACAAGAAAAGCAAAAGCAGGAACTTTTTTCTCAAACTACACCCCCAGAACTAGAAGCTGATGATGGTATTTTTCAAGCACCGGCTAGCACCTCTACTTCAACGCCTTCAATTAGTGCTTTATCCGGGGGGATATCGGCAGACGGTCAAACATTAGACCCAATAACCGAAGCTATTAGAAAAGAGATTTTAGAAAAGCAAAGAGATGTATTAAGAGAATATTTTGCCAATATAAATCCGGAGTTAGCTGAACAAATAGCAAAGGAGGAAGAAGATAAAAAATTCCGTGCTTTTTTAAGTAATCCGGATAATCAAGGGTTAGTTAATAAAGCTTTTGAAGATTCAGATACGAAAAAGAAGCTAGAAGCAGCAGAAATAGCCGGTTATAAAAATGTTCTCTCAACATATAGTGCCGCTAATGGATACCCAGGTGGATTTAAGCCGGTACCGTGGGAAAACCAAATAGGTGCAAGTGATCTTAGAGCCACAGTAGTTAAAAATGATGTAGGTGATGAACTTTGTACTTTAAATGAAAAAACTGTTAAAACTAAGCCTTTTACTGTAGCTAAACAAGACGGTACGCAGGTTCAAATTAGTTCATATAGAGAGATTGATTTTCCTGTAAAACTTGATAAAGCCGATGGGTCGATGCATCTATCGATGGTGGCATTAAAAGCCGACGGTACGAAACCTTCTAAAGATAAAACAGTATATTTCACTGCCCACTACGAAGAAGGACCAAACGGTAAACCTCTGCTTAAAGAAATAAGCTCACCGCAACCTTTAAAATTTGCCGGAGACGGACCGGATGCGGTAGCTTATATTGAGCATGGCGGAGAAATTTATACACTTGCAGTAACACGCGGTAAATATAAAGAAATGATGAAAGAGGTAGAACTAAACCAAGGGCAGAGCGTTGACTTATCACAAACTATAGCTGAAGATTTAACAAAGGTACAAAATCGATCCCAGGAAACACTACAACCAACAATAACTCCAAATCAAGGGTTGCAGTCATCTATTGAAACGCCTACTACTACTAAAACTACACAAATGCCACAGCCGCAACAAGCTAAATCTTCAGGAATTCCAAATCCACCTTATCCTCTTGGTGATCCTCACGGAATGCCGATGCCGCAACAAGTGAATCCAAACCTCCTTAATGCAGCTACAGCTTTATCAGGCAGCATGCAAGATTTATTAAATTATGTAAATGCAGGTTTAACAAAAGAAACTGACAACAATAAACAAATTGATTTAATTAAAGAAGCAGCCACAGCAATTCTTAATAATGAGAAAAGTGATATTGCTGAAAAGCAGGCTAATATAATTGCTTTAACTGAAAATACGGTCAATACTAAAGACCTTACACCGGACGCAAAAGTAACTGGAGTAAATGCGGTATTAGAAACCATAAAAAATGATCAGAATACCCCAGACCTAGAAAAATCAAAAATGCTTGAAGGTACAGTAGCTATCGCGTTAAATTCAGAAAATCTTGATCCAACACATAAACAGCAAATAGTGGGAAAAGCAACAGAACTTGCTTTAACATTTAATGATGAATTAGATAGATGGACGGCACTTAACGGTCTCAGCGATACAATAATAAATAGTAACCTCCCTGATGAGCAAAAAGGGAGTATGCTTATAGGAATGGGCAACAAGATAAACGAGTCAAAACTTACTCCTAAAGAAAAGAGCCAATTAATCGGGGATATATTAGCAAAAGGAAAAGAAGCAGGTGTTTTAACCCAGGAACAACAACAATTGATGCAACAGAATTTAGATAAGATTACGGCAGAACAAACTAAAAATGTCGAAATAGCAGAGGTGCAAGGTATTTTAGCTAACCCTGCATTTAATGCTATCGCTAAAACTGAGGCAATACAAAATGTTACCACAAAGGTTTTAGATAGTCCGATTAAAGCAGAGATAAAAGGTGAAACACTTGAAAATATTACTAAGGTAGTTGCTGAGAGTCCTTTGAACGGTCAAGATAAAGCAGACATTGTTAAAGGTATGGGCAAAGCTATAGCTAGTCATAAAACTATAGCACCTACAGAAAAAATTGCTGCTATAGAATCCGTAGAAAAAGGGGTTGCCGAAAGTATAACAGATTTAGAAGATAAAAAGCTAATGACTAAAGGGTTAGTAGACGGCATTTATGAAGGTAAAGCAACCCCTGAAGTAACTTCTGAACTGACTAAGGCAGTTTCGAGCGGTATCGACAAAAGTACTGCTACACCGGAAGATCAAAAAGCACTTAAAGATGCTGCAATGGAAGCAGCTTTGGAAAGAGAAACTCAAAATTTAAATAAAGATTTATATCAAGACACAGATTTACATGCTGCAGCAAGAAAGGTAGCTAATGCATTAAAAGATGTGATTGATCCTATTTTAGAGGCTCACCCTGAAAAAACCGAAGTCTCAAAAAAACAAATTACAGAAAAAACTTCGGACATAGTTGCAGGTATAACTGAAACATCAAAAGATGTCCCTACACCTGGTGAAGAAGAATTAGAAAAATCTAAAGAATCAGTAGTATCGACAGAAGAAGAAGCTGTGAAAAAAACTTCTGGTATATTAAGTGATATATCTAAGCTTGCAGTTGAGAAAGTCAATAATTTTCGTGCTATGCTTTCTCCAAATGGTAATCTTAAGACCACTGAAGAAAAAAGAGCTGAATCAGAACAGCAAATTAATAAATCAGTTGCAGATTATAAAACCATAGATGATAAATATAAACCTCAACATGAGCAACAGCAAGGAAGCTATGATAACACTAAGGAGTTAGCAGAGAAAAAATCATTTATTGAAAATTTAAAATTAGACGATAAAGAAAAAATAAAATTAATTAGTACCTTAATTCAAAATGAAGCAGACAATAAGAAAAAAGGCACAGTTAATAATATAACAATGTTAACAGAAAATCGAACAAAGCTTGAAGAAAAAGTTGCAATTCAAGATAAATCGAAAGTAGGTTATGATGCTCAACTAAAACCACGCAAAGATACAGGAAGAGTTCCTTAATTTGACATACATGTCGTTCCCGCGAAAGCGGGAAGCTAGAAAAAAGTAACGTAAATTTTTAGTTTTGAAAACTTATATCATTGATATGTTTTAATTACTGGATTCCCGCTTTCGCGGGAATGACATAGCCGCCATGCGACAATGTCGATCAAGTTAGCTAAGATGATATCTGTTCTAATGAATGATTATTAGGTAGCTGCTTAGTAAAGCTTAATTATGTTCACGAAATTGTATACTTTATACATTAGTTTTTAGTTTTTCTTTTCCAGCTAAACATTTTACTAAATTATTAACGGCTTGTTGTTCTTCCGTGCTATTAATCTTCATAAAATTTCTTGAAACTTCAATACACATACGTTGATGTTGAGTATGTACGGGCTGCGGTTTATTAGCTTCTTCTAACCCTTCAAAGAAATAATCAATATTCCTATCTAAAGCTTCTGCGATTAGTACTAGCCTTCCTACAGAAATTCTATTAATTGCTTTTTCGTATTTTTGTAATTGTTGATGAGTAACATCAATTACTTCAGCAAGTTGTTGACGAGACAACCCCTTAGCGAGTCTTAAAGAATAAATTTTCTCGCCGATAAAACGATCGATTTTTTGTATAATATCGTTTTTTCTACCCATTATCTTCTCCTTGGTTACTAATTATATCTATATTTAAAAATTTTCTTTGAATAAAAATGATATTATCATATATTATTATAAAATATGTGGTTATTAGTAATTTTATACCATTAAACTTATCCAATTGTAAGTAGAAATAATACCATAAATTAATATTATACGCAACTATAAAATAACATTTTTTAAGTTTTTTGTAATCATTTGGTAAATAATTATTAAAGAATCGTGCAGGATTACTTCTTATCAATAAAAAATATCATAAGAACTTTAAATATTTTTTAAAAGATAAAATATCAATATCTTATATTTAAAAACTTATTTACTGAAACATAAGACTGTTAACAAAATAAATTTTAAAGCTAATTATAATTACTTTGTTAACAGTCCTATAAATTACAATTTATAAAGAAACCAAATTTTGGTGTATTATAGAAAAATATATAATTAATGCAAGGGAAAATTTCATTTCTATATTAATATTTCAAATCAAAGATAAAGTTAGTTTCATTTTAATTATAAATTAATTATTTACAGCTAGCTTATTTAAGATTAAATATAAAATTAATAATAAAAACTTAAGCTTATAATGAAAAAAATTTTTAATTGTCTTTATGTGGCCTTATTTAGAACAATAGAAGATGATGGCGTTGAACATTCCGGATATATGTCATTTATGATACTTTTATCTATTTTTCCTTTCCTAGTATTTTTATTAGCTTTAACAAGTTTTTTAGGCGCTTCAGAACTTGGTCAAAATTTTATACAAATTTTTCTAGACAGTCTTCCGGAACAAGCAACGGAATCAATAGAAAAGAGAATACGAGAATTACTAAGTGCTCCCCCTCAAAGTTTAATGAATCTTGCCATCGTAGGCAGTGTTTGGACTGCTTCTTCTTTTGTAGAATGTTTAAGAACTATTTTAAATCGTGTATATCAAATAAAATCTCCCCCCCCTTATATAAGAAGAAGATTACTCAGTATTATACAATTTCTTATAATTAGTGCTTTGATTACCTTTACTATGTTTCTTTTAGTGGTGATTCCAATAATATTTACGAAAATTCCGATAATATTAGAGACTATTGAAAAATATAAGATCATTTTAAATTTTATAAGATATTTT
>NZ_CBCDJS010000077.1:0-6194 GCF_965035265.1 Rickettsia sp. | reverse complement strand
CAGCCACGGTTTCAACAACAGCAATAACCGATTTATCTCGATATTCTTCAGTGCAAATACGGCAAATATTTTCCGTATCCATATTACCGCAAATCTCGCATTTTACTATTTTTTTGTCTATCTCTACAAGGTTATTAATCAGGCTTTTTAACCTTATATCTTTATCTTGTAGTAGGTACAGTACTATACGTCTTGCCGACCTACTACCAAGACCGGGTAATTTTGAAAAAAGATAAATTAGCTGGTCTATTTCATTATCATTTGTTTTATTCATAGTCGGAGTATATATCATTATAAATGAAGAGTCGGTATACAATACGAAGCTCAATTTGGAAAAGAGCTAGGCGTTTTGAAGCTTTTAACCGCAGCGTACATACTAGTACGTGAGGATTAAAAGCAAAAAACAACGAAGCCAGTTTTTCAAATTCAGCGAGTACACATTTAAGACTTAATAACGACTGTTCCGGCTATTTTATCATGTAATGCTTGTTTCTTGGAAGAAAAAAGTATAAAAAAAATACCAATAGGAAAAGTCATATATCCTAAAAATCTTTTAATTAACTGCTTTAAAGTCGGACGATTTAATGTTACGGCATCTACGATTTTCATACGTAGAAACATTTTACTAAGCGTTGCACCTTTATAATACCAAAACGTTACAAAATACGAGCCTATTACTAATATATTAGTAGCAAAAATTGAAATATTAAACAAAATATATTTGTTAAAATTTCCTGCTTTAAGATATTCATAAAATTCCGGACTCATAACAGAACTAAACATTTCATTAGGATTATGAAAAGTAATGTTATTGCTAAGGAAATAATCATTAAAGAACAACCATAATAAATTAAAAGAACAAAATTGTGATATTGGGATTGCTATAAAGGCAAATAATGATAAATCAAGTGCCGTAGAAAAAATTCGCGCTATAAAATCAGGATAAATAATTTGCTTTTTCATTGCCGGTTACTTTATTTTGGTGTTAGATTAGTAAGGGTTGCCGAAATCGTCATTGCGAGCGACTAAAAGGAGCGTGGCAATCTCAGGATTTTGGCATGAGATTGCTTCGTCAATTACTTCGTAATTTTCCTCGCAATGACGATTAATAACCCTAATCAAAATTCAATATATTACATTTATGAATCAATTTGAAGCATATAGTTTATTATTTGTTGATAGTTTTGTCTCAAATCTTGTTATCAGTTTTCAGAATGAGTTAATATTTCATTCTATGAAAATGTTTGGAGGCTATAATAGTTTAATAATGCTGTTAGTAGCTACTTGTGCTTCTCTTAGCGGTAATACAGTCAATTATATCTTTGGAAGAGTAGTTTTAAATATCTTTTATACTTCCAAAAATGAACAAAATATTTTAAGACATAAAAATTTAACAAAACTATATTATAAATATGAGTTATTTATACTTTTCTTAATGGCGCTTCCTTTTTGGGGCTGTTTTATTTCTTTATTCTCCGGTTTTTTTAAAACCAAATTTCTAAAATTTTTGAGTGTTGGTTGTTTGGCAAAAGTATGCTATTATGCTCTAGGTTTTGTGAACATTTCTAATTGATTTGCTATTTTGAGGTATTTTTTAGTGAAAATTAATAAAATTTTTATAGAAATAGTTATTCATATTTCAAAAAAATCTTATAATTTGCAGCAAAAAATAACCAAAATTAAATCTTTTTAGAAAAGTTTACAAAACCTAAAATTATATATATTTTAACTTATGAAAAAATTAACTAAAACAAATTCTCATAGACAACAAAAATTAGCAAGCATTATAAATGAAGCATTAATCGAAATTCTAAGGCGTGGTAAAATGCTGGATAGCAGACTTTTTGATTGTCCTCTCACTATTACGAAAGTTATAGTTACCGCCGACCTAAAAATAGCTAATTGTTATTTCTTGCCTTTTAATACTAAACTAACAATAGATGAAATTATGAATGCCTTAAATAATTCTAAAAATGCTATCAGAAATTTTATTACTAATAAAATAAATATGAAATTCTCGCCTGATATAAGATTTCATTACGATCACGGGTTCGAGAATGCTACAAAAGTAGAACAATTATTAAAAGATCTCTGAATATAAGAATCTAATAATTTATTAAAAAAATTATTATTAATAAATTGTTTTTATATTTAGATTATTGTACAATGCCATATTTTAATCGGTAATATTATAACTTAAATATGCATAACAAAATCGATAACTTAAAAGAAATAAAAGGATTAACAGGTTTACGCGGATATGCTGCATTATGGGTATTCTTTTTACACGCTACATATAATTGGCCAGGTAATTCAATTGGAATGAATATAGCAAGACTTGGCGGTCTTGGGGTTGTAATATTTTTTGTGTTATCCGGCTTTATATTATGTTATGTTTATAATACTAAATTTTATACACATACCGTTAGTTATAAAAGTTTTTTATTTGCACGTATTGCTAGGGTTTATCCTTTGCATTTATTTATGCTTTTATTTACATTAGTTTCTAGCTTTTTTTACCCTGCTCTTTCACTACCTTCTGATAATTTTTATACATTTTTCTTGAATATTTTTCTTATTCAAGCATGGGGGTTCACGGATTTAGTATCTTGGAATCAACCTGCATGGTCAATTAGTACGGAAATGTTTGCATATTTATTATTTCCTTTTTTAATATCTTTTATACAAAGATTATCAATAATTAAATTATTATTAACTTTATTATTTGTTTCTTATTGGATAATTTGTTCTCCTTATGCTTCCTTTATTGTGTGGCTACAAGCTCATAAATTAATTGATACCGAAGGAATACAATTTGCTTACGGTAAAAGCTTAACAATGTTTTTAGGTGTATTTATTTTCGGCTGTGTAATATTTTTTATTACAAAACATATAAAATCTTTGAAACTTAATTATATTATTTATGATATTATTACATTTGTAGGAATTGCTGTTTTTGCTTATATTTTTATTGTAATTAAGGAAGAAACACTTTGGTGGACTGCAGTCGGCTCATCTTTAATAATTATTGGAACATCTAATGATTCAGGATTAAGTAAGCTTATTTTCGGTAATCCAATAACATATTTTCTAGGTCAAATTTCATATGCTTTATACCTTTCTGCTTTAACTACAGAATTTTTTGTAGCATATTACTGGATTTATCCAACTCCTTTATGGCTTAAATTTGCTACTTCAATTACAATAGCTACTATTTTGCATTATATAGTTGAATTACCGGCTCGCCAGTTCATTCGTAAATTAAAAGTGAATAGATAAATAGGTGCTAGGGGATAAACTCAATCATTGAAAACAATAATTATCCGTTATACTAAAATACTTATGAATAAGTGTTAGTATAACAGCCTCCTAGCATAAATGGACTAAAGGCTATAAAATGTTTTGCAATGATGGAGTTTAAACATCATTTACAAAACGACAATATCATAATAATTGAAATAATCAAGATATTTTAGTTATTTTTTAATATTTTTTTAAACTTTAAGTATAGCTCAAATAAAAATAAATCCTTATTTTTATTAAATAACTTTAAAAGATTATTTTTTTATATTAATATATAAGAATCATCTTTTAATAAAAAATAAATAGAATAATGTCTCCTCAAATAATAGAGCTATTAATTTTTGCCGCTATTGCCTTTTTTATTATTAACAAATTAATTACGACTCTTGGTTCTACTTCAGAAGAAGAACAGACAAAGCAAAAATCTTATTTTGGCGAACCGGTTATTAAAGACGTAACTCAGAGCGCAGTTAAATCTAATAAAGAAGAAAAAAATTTTCCAACAGCCCAAGATATTAAAGCTTTCAAAGATATAATAGTAGAACAAAATATAACTGCGGTCGTAGACGGAATGGAACAGGTACATAAACGCCTTTATTCATTTGATCCGGTTAAATTTATAAATAATGCTAAAACTGCTTTTCAAATGATTATAGAAGCTGCTTATAAAAAGGATACTCAAGAATTATCTGAGTTGATAGATAAAAGATATTTAGAAGAATTTGAAAAAATAACGCAATCTTACGGTGATTTTTTTGACTCATCGGCTTTAAATGCACAATATTCAGAAATTTATATGTTTGGCAATAATATTTTTATTAAATTACTATTCCAAGGTAAAAATGTAGTTGACAAAATCGAAGACTTAAAAGAAGAATGGACATTTACACGTAATGCTAATACCAAAGAAGTAGATTGGTTTTTAAGTAATATTGAGAGAGTGTAAACGTCATTGCGAGGAGATGCGTAGCATCGACGTGGCAATCTCGTCAAAAAGTATATAACTCTTGAGATTGCTTCGTCAAAATTTTCAATTTTTCCTCGCAATGACGACTTACATAACATAACAAACTATTAGTAATGAACAAAATTTTCTATATTATAGGCACTATATTAATAATAAGTGTCGGTATTTTTATGTTTCAAAAGCAAACGATAACAGATAACAATCATATAATCCCAAGAAAAGTTTTATTCGGCAATCCTGATAAAGCTAGAGTTTCTCTAACCCACGACGGTAAATATATTCTATATATCGCACCCAAAGATGGTGTCTTAAATATTTGGTTAGCTCCAAGCGATGATATTAGTAAAGCACAAGCCATAACTTATGATAAAGGTCGCGGTATTAGGTCTTACGCTAAAGCTTACAACAATAAAAATATTTTATATAGTCAAGATTTTAATGGTGATGAAAATGACCGAATCTATAGTTATAATATAGAAACGAAAGAGACAAAGTTACTTACTCCTGAAAGAAGCGTTAAAGCCGGTATAGCCGGAGTGAGTTATAAAAAGCCAAATGAGATATTAATATATTTAAATGAGCGTAATCCTGAATATTTTGATATTTATAAATTAAATCTAGATACTTTAAAAAAAGAACTGATTTATAAAAATGATAGATTTACCGATTACGTAGCTGATGAAAATTTAAATTTAAGATTCGGTAGTTTACTAGATAAAGACGGAGCCGTTGAATATTATGAATTAAAAGACGGCAAGCCGCAATTATATACTAAAATCTCAATGGAAGATTCTTTCAATACTTCCATACTAGGTTTTGATGCTAGTGGCGAAATTCTTTATATGCTTGAGGGACGTAACCGTAATACTTCAGCCCTTAAGGCTATAACACTCGCTACCGGCGGCGAAGAAATATTAGCTGAAGATTCAAAAGCCGATATTGGCTTATTTGCCGCGCATCCTACCAAACAAACTCCGCAAGCAGTGTCTATAGATTATGATAGAGTTTCATACAAGATATTAGATAAAGATATTGAAGATGATATTAAATATCTGCAAGATCTTGATCGTGGTGATTTAATTATCAATAGCAGGACGTTAGACGACACAACTTGGATTGTTGCTTATATAGCTGATAACGCACCGGTGAAATTTTATAAATATGATAGGGCAAATAAAAAAGCTGAATTTTTATTTTCTAACCGTAAAGATCTTGAGAAATATAATCTTGCTAAGATGATACCGGTAATTATCAAGTCACGTGACGGCCTTGATTTAGTTAGCTATATAACTTTCCCAAATGATGTAAAGCTTGATGAAAATAATATACCAGATAGAAAAGTACCTCTAATCTTAAATGTTCATGGCGGTCCGTGGGTACGTGATAGCTGGGGATATGATACTGAACATCAATGGCTTGCAAACCGTGGCTATGCAGTTTTAACTGTTAATTACCGTGGTTCTACAGGCTTTGGTAAAGATTTCCTAAACGCTGGTAATTTAGAATATGCCGGTAAAATGCACACTGATTTAATTGACGGTGTTAACTGGGCTATTAAGAATAATATAGTTGATTCCGATAAAGTTTGTATTATGGGCGGAAGCTATGGAGGTTATGCAACGCTTGTAGGTCTTACCATGACGCCTGACGTGTTTGCTTGCGGTGTTGACGTTGTAGGCATGTCTGATTTATTAACACATGTGCAATCTAAAGCTCCTTACATGACACCATTATTAAGTATATATAGAACACGTATAGGGCCTTGGGATACCGAAAAGGAAAAAGAATTTTTAAGACAAAGATCACCGATTAATTTTATAGATAACATTAAAAAACCTCTATTTATAGCACAAGGAGTTCATGATGTTAGAGTGGTGCAAGCCCAATCTGACAAAATCGTAAACGCTATGAAAGCAAACCATAT
>NZ_CBCDJS010000076.1:0-6390 GCF_965035265.1 Rickettsia sp. | reverse complement strand
GATTCCATTCAAGTATTGGGTATAAAAAACCTATGAATGTTTATCTGGATTACGTACAACATTATGAACAAATAGCAGCTTAATTTTAAGCAACATTACCAAGTACATTGTTCATATATTTTGTCTTGATTTTTCAGGCCATTATAGTTCAAATTTAAACTCAATTTCTGATTCATAGCTTTTGTGAATTATGGCCGTTTTATCTTGATTTATGGTATAATTTTCAAATAATTTATGGTTTTTAAGATCTTCATAATTATAATTTTTTAATAAACATTTTAGTAATAATTTTTTATGTCTATTACTTAGTCTATTACTTGCTATACTAGCTGTTTCTAAAGCTAATTTTAAATCCTTTACGTTCTCTATAGCCTCTAAATAATTCTCTATTTTAAACTTTGTAACTACATCTTCAATACATGTTATTGTTCCTTGTACCAAGGCATCACCCGTAAGTGATAACCATAAAATATGGTTATTTTCAGAAAAGTTAATAGAGGACTTTTTTGCTTTCATATAATACCTAGTTATTTTAACAAGGCATTATATATTAATTTACTTTTTAGTAAAGAAATTATTAATATTTCTTAATAATTTATCCACCGAATTGCTCTTTAATAATTCGATCTTCCAACGTATGATTTGTATTAAAGAGCAGTTTGATAGGTTTATCCTTAGTAGATTTAACGGTAACATTTGTGATATTATTAAACTCTTGGAAGTCGGCAGTAGCATTTACCGGTCGTTTATTTGTATTAAATATTTCAAATTTAACTGTAGCGGATGAAAGCAGTAAAGCACCGTGCCATCTACGCGGTCTAAACGAGCAGATAGGGGTTAGGCATAACATGTTTGACTCAAGCGGTAAAATAGGACCACCGGCAGATAAGTTATAAGCACTACTTCCGGCAGGTGTTGCAACTAAAGCTCCGTCTGCTACTAATTCGCTCATTCTCTCTATCCCGTTTACGTCTATTCTAAATTTAGCAGCTTGATTAGTTTTACGAAATATCGATACTTCGTTAATAGCAAGTGCCGTATGTATTTGACCGCTCGTATCTTCGGCTTGCATAAGAAGAGGATTTAGGATAGAAACCGTACTCTCATGTATATTTTGTAATAAATTCTTGGTATCTAAAGGATTCATTAAAAAGCCGAGGCTTCCTAAATTAACTCCGTAAAAAGGTATATTAAGATGCATATAACGATGAATATTATGTAGTAATTCTCCATCACCTCCTATTACGATAATTACTTCTGCTTCCTCTATCTTACAGTAATTATAGAGTTTTTTAATTTCCTCTATAATAGCTACATGCTTGGAATTTTGGTTATAAATCAATGCTAGTTTATTTATATTCATTATATGAATTTCTTTTTTAATATATAGACGCTTAACTAATAATAAGTTATAAGAATAAAGTAATAAAATAAATATTAAGTTAAATTATGTCATCATTCAACATCAAAAATCATAAAAATGATCTGCTATTTGTACCGCTAGGAGGATCTAATGAAATAGGTATGAATCTTAATCTTTACCATTATAAAGGTAAATGGTTAATGATTGATTGCGGTAGCGGTTTTGCCGATGATTATTTACCCGGTGTTGATATGATAATTGCCGATAGCAGCTTTATCGAGAAATATAAAAAAGATATAGTAGGTCTGATTTTAACTCACGCTCATGAGGATCATTTAGGCGGAGTTCAATATTTATGGAATAGCCTTAAATGTCCTATTTATACTACTACTTTTACTGCAAACTTTTTAAAGATTCGTTTAAATGAATATGATTTTGCTAAAAATATAAAAATTCATGAAGTAAAATCTGGTAGTAAAATAAACCTAGATCCTTTTTCCTTAGAAATGGTGCCTCTGACTCACTCAGCTCCTGAAATGCAAGCAATTATGATCCGTACAGATGCGGGTAATATTTTACATACAGGAGATTGGAAATTTGATAATGATCCGATACTTGGAAAAAAAGCCGATGAAGAGCTTTTAAAATCTTACGGAGATGAAGGGGTTCTTGCACTTGTTTGTGATTCAACTAACGTGTTTAATAAAGGAAGCTCAGGTTCTGAGGGGGATGTTAGAAAAAGTTTAGTAGATATTATAGCCGGCTGCCCTCAAATGGTAGTAGTTTCAACCTTTGCCTCTAATTTAGCACGGCTTGATACAATAATTCATGCCGCAGGGCTTGCCGGTAGAAAAGTAGTCTTAACCGGTAGAAGCTTGCATCGTATGATGCTTGCTGCTCAGGAAAGCGGGTATTTTAAAGATATTGCTCCTCTAATTAGTGAACGCGATGTTAGTAGATTTAGGCGAGAAGAGTTACTTATAATTGCTACCGGTTGTCAAGGTGAACCACTCGCTGCAACCGCAAAATTAGCTAGTAATTCCCACCAATCAATAAAGCTTGCACCTAAAGATACAATGATTTTTTCTTCAAAAATTATTCCCGGCAATGAAAAGAAAATATTCAGGCTATTTAATATATTTGTTAAAAGCGGTGTAGAAGTTATTACTGAACGAGATCATTTTGTCCATGTCTCAGGACATCCATCGATTGATGAGCTAAAAAAAATGTATTCTCTAATTAGACCGAATATTTGTATTCCTGTTCACGGCGAGCCGGTACATATTCATGAACATGTTAAGCTTGCTAAGAAAAACGGCATAAAACAGGCAGTAGAGGTTGAGAATGGCAGTGTAGTATTGCTTGATCCTAATAATGCGAAAGTAATTTCAAAGGTTGAAAGCGGTTATTTAGCTGTTGACGGTAATTATTTACTCTCTGTAGAATCACCGATTTTTAAAGCTAGAAGACGTATGCGTGAAGCGGGTATTGTGGTAGCATCGGTAGTAATTAATAAACAAGGACTACTTGCCGCAAATCCGATATTATCTATGCCGGGATTGCTTGATCCAAAGGAGGATATGGCATTAGTTAACCTTATTAAAAACGACATCAAAGAACTGGTTACCATTCAACAAAGCCAAGCGAAAAAAGCTTTATCAGATGAACAAGTGATCGAGGCAATAAAAGGAACAATCCGTAAAACCTTAAAACAGGAAGTTAATAAATCACCTGTGATAATAGTAAATCTTGAAAGGGCCATGGAGTAGTATTATTTTTTCCTGACTGTCATCCCGTGGCTTGACCACGGGATCTCAGGACACAGCCTGCGATACAAGACCCCGTGGTCAAGCCACGGGGTGACAAAGAAAAAATAAGCACATGAATAAATTTAAAAATATTGCAGTTTATGGGGGAGGGAGTTTCGGTACTAGCCTTGCTTCTTTAGCAGCACAAAACTGTAATAATGTTACTTTATTTTTACGTGATGAGGAAATAGCAAAAGAAATTTTACATAACAAAACTAACGTAAAATATTTAGGGGATATTAAATTACCTGCTCATTTACAGGCTACTACAAACTTAGATATAATTAAGGATTTTGAACTAATTATTATTGCAGTGCCGTCTTACGCTTTTGATGATTCAATAAAATTATTAAAAACTCACGGCATTTCTACAGATAACACTCTTTTAATCGCAACAAAAGGTTTTGCTCGTAATCCTACCGAATTGTTTTCCGACAGACTTAAAACCCTGTTACCGAATAGCTCTATAGCTTTTTTATCCGGCCCTAATCTTGCAAAGGAACTTGTCAAAAATTTACCGTCTTCAGCAAGTATTGCAAGTTTAGATATAGATGTAGCAAATAAGATAGCTAATAATCTAAGTTCAAAAATTTTTACTACTAATGTGACAAGCGATATTGTGACATTACAGGTGGCAGGAGCGTTAAAAAATATCTTTGCTATTAAAAGTGGGATTGATTTAGCAAGAGAGCAGGGCGAAAATGCTAGAGCAACGCTTATAATATCTGCTTTGAAAGAAATTGCTACTTTATCTAAGGTCTTAGGAGGCATGCAAGAAAATTCAAATATATTACTAGAGGCAGGAGTAGTAGGCGATTTAGTTCTTACTTGCTATTCGTTAGGTTCACGCAATACAAAATTTGGTTATGAGCTTGGAATTAGTAGCGATAAAAAGAAATTTTTACAGGAATATAAAGAGCTAGTAGAGGGAAGAGAAGCATTGAAATTAGTTTTAGATTTGATAAAAAAATACAATTTACATATGCCTATAATTTCCGAAGTGGCTATACTCGTTTAATTTGAAAAATTGGTAGACGAAGATCAATTTCAAAAAGAGCAAGGAGTCTATAAGTCGAGGAGCGGAGCGTATACTTAATACCGCAGATCTTATAAGACTACGTAGCCAATTTTTGAAATTCATCGAGTATACTACAATAATCTCTTCATCTGCTCTTGCTCTAATTTTTCTTCTTTGTCTAATTTATTTAAAAATTCTTTATAGAAACCGTTTGTTATATATACAAGTTCCATTTCAGGATTTAATTCAGAAGATTCAAGTATTACTAAACAATCACCATCCTTGAAAGTAACCACTCTATCATTTTCTTGTTCTAAACTATATTTATCCTTTAAGATGCTATAAAATTCTTCAAATTTATTCTTATCTATAGTTAAAATAACGGCTTCTATTACATTAAAATCATTACATATCACTAAAACTTTAGAGATAGTTTTTTCGTTTGGTTTGATATAATAATTATATCCTTGCCAATAATTAGGTTCTTTATTGATAATTTTGTATTTTTTTGTTAAGTCTAGATGTGTAGTTTTATTTAATTCAAGACCAAGCGGAGCAGGGGCTGCATAAGAATTCAGGTAGAAAAATATGATAATAAAACAAAATAGATTTTTTATGAGCATATAGAGAACTTGATATTAAATTAGAATCTTTAAATAACATAATTCTTTTAATATTTCAATTAAAAGTTTATAAAGTAAAAATCTTTACAAAATTCAGGTTTTGTGAACATTTCTAAAAAGATTTAATTTTGGTTCTTTTTTGCTACAAATTATAAGATTTTTTGAAATATGAATAACTATTCTTTCAAAAATCTTATTAATTTTCGCTAAAAAATACCTTAAAATATAAAATCAATTAAAAATGTTCACAAAATCTAGTGAAAAAAATAAAATCTCATGTATTATAAGTAATTATATCTTTAGCTCATTATACTCGATGAACTTCAAAAATTGGCTGCGTCGTCCTACAAGAGCTTTGGTGCTCACGTATTATTATACGCTCCGCTCCTCGCCTTGTGGACTTCTTGCTCTTTTTGAAGTTGATCTTCGTATACTACTCTTTATTTACTCGGAGTATAAATGGTAATTTTTAGTATAGTTTTTTTTAAAACCGTTTCGGTATTATTAAGTGTAGTAATAGGATTTTTAGCAGGTAAATATTCAAATGTTGAGAGAGATAGTATCTCTTCATTACTCTTCTATTTTATATCGCCTATAGTATTTTTTACGATACCTGCTAGTACAACCTTAACACTTTCGGCATTAAGCGTTACGGTCGTAACATTTGTAATCGCAACACTCTTATCGCTCTTTTCTTATTATTTTTTTGGTAAATTTTGGCAAGATCATACACGTAATATTATAGCTTTGTCTGCAGGTACGGCAAATGGCGGATATTTTATGTTGCCTATAGCGGCGGCACTTTTTGATGATTATACGTTAAGTATTTACATGATGGCGGTGATAGGAGTTAATATTTACGAATGTTCTGTCGGCTTTTATATTTGTATGAGGAGCTTTTCCAATACTACCGACAGCATATTAAAAGTAGTAAAATTACCGATTTTAAATGCTTTTTTCTTGGGATGTTTGTTTAGTTTTTGTGGTTTTACTTTACCGGACTTCTTAGATGATTTTATATATAATATGAAAGGTTCTTTTTCGATACTTGGTATGGTTATGGTGGGGCTTGCTCTTTCGTCTTTGCAAAAATTTGAAGTCGATATAAAATTCACCCTTGCTACTTTTGCTGCTAAATTTATATTTTATCCCCTTGGAATAGGACTATTTATCATGTTTGATCATTTTGTAACAAAATGGTATAACAATGATTATTATAATGCGTTAAAATTACTTTCTACGGCCCCCTTAGCCGCCAATACTATAGTTATAGCAAATTTACAAAAATTTTACCCTGAGAAAGTTGCTGCTACTGTGTTTTTGTCTTTGCTTTTTGTAGTTATATATATGCCGACAATGGTCAGTATATTTTTAAGTGATTTAAATTAATAGGTTCATATGAAAATTAATTCAATAAAAATTGGCCCATATATTAATTTATTACCTCTTCAATATATACCGAAACATAAAATTTCTTATGTGGAATTCGGGGATCCTAATAATAAAAATATAATAGTATGTGCTCACGGTTTAACTAGAAATTCTCATGATTTTGATAAAATAGCTAAAGAATTAAGT
>NZ_CBCDJS010000075.1:0-6455 GCF_965035265.1 Rickettsia sp. | reverse complement strand
AAAACTTCTGATGCTTCCTTTTGGCTCCTTCCTTTCTTTAGGTAATTTATTACTTTCTTCCTTAAATCTTCACTATATGGACTTGTTGACATTTTTCCTTGTATATTATCTTATTATTGCACCTAATACTATATGATTTACTATATATAGGGCAGGACGATCCTGCTTGCCATGCAGCACGAGGTCGAACTAAAAGAACAGATGTAATGTTTGGTCCAGCAGGATTTAGCTATGTCTATTTAATTTACGGAATGTATTATTGTTTAAACTTCGTAACTGAAGCTGAAGGCTTTCCTGCTGCAACTTTAATAAGAGGCGTACACCTTTGTGAAATGAAAGGTTGGGACACGAAGTTCAACTTGGAAAAGAGCAAGGAGTCTGTAAGCCGAGGAGCGGAGCGTATAATAAACGTTCAGCATCCGAGGACTTACAAAGACGACGTAGCCAATTTTGGGGGTTCATCGAGTATAAACGGTCCGGGTAAATTATGTAAATATTTAGGAATTAATATTTCTCATAACAAATGCGATCTTATAAATAACAATGAATTTTTTATCGGCGATATCGGCTTAACGCTACCCTACTCTACTACTACCCGTATCGGTATTACTAAAGGCACGGATAAACTATGGCGTTATGTCGTTACAGATAGCACTAATTTAATCTCTCAATATAATGTATAGCCTTAATAAGATCATATTGATTAACGGCGAAAGGACCTCGAAAAGGCTTATCGAGTATGAATAGTAAAAAGAGCATTGATGATGAAGTGATACAAACTAAACCAACCGAAATCTTATGTAAATAAAGCTTGGTGCCAAGCATACAGACAAAAATTAAATTAATAGCAGTCATTATGCATACAACTACCCAATATTGAATATTTAAAGAAAAATAGGACATTTTAATCCTGTTATACCTTACGGTATAAAGCTCTTTTATCTCCTCAATGATTTCCTGCTTGGTAAATAGCTGCATTTGCTCGCTTGCTTTATAAGCTTGTAGTTGCTTATTAATATCTTGGAGGAAACTAAGAGCTTCATGACCGATTTTCTTGCCGTCTTTCATTAATTGCCATTCACGCTGCATTACATCTTTGGTATAATTTTTAATATCTAGATAAATTGCAGGCCTCATTTCATGGGGAAGCCAACCTACACTATCTGCAAGCCTCATCAACACTATAGATTCTGCTGCCACTCCTTCTTGTGCTTTATTAAAATTACCGAGTAAATAAATTAATATAAAACCGGTAGATACTGCATACATACTACCGACTACACCCGATAAAAATCCACCAAGACTGCCAAGCTCTTCTTTTTGAAAATTATTAGGAATAACGTATTTTGTTAAATATAAACATCCAGCACAAAAACTCATCAAAACAATATTTATTATGATGAATAAAACAATATTAGGAACAGTATAGATAAAGTCAATTATATGATTAAACATAGGCATTATAATTTTTATGTTATGTCATTCCCGCGGGGCATGTGGATTGAAAAACGCATTCGGTGTCATACCGTGGCTTGACCACGGTATCCAAAAAACAATAAAAAATACTAATAACTTTAGTATTTTTAACTGGATCCCGCTACAAGCTCGCGGGATGACGGGGATGGAATCAATCCACACAACAATGCCCCGCAGGAATGACATGTACAACTTATCTACACTTCCGTCTCTTCTAAGACTACCGCAGAATCAGCAAGTTTAGTAATTTTTTCAATTTTTAACCGAGCTTCTTTTAGTTTTTTCTCACAATGATTCTTAAGTAAAATACCTCTTTCAAAGCTATTAACTGCCGTCTCTAGGTTCTCTTGCCCGCTATCTATCTTTTTTACAATTTCCTCAAGCTCTCTTAAAGCTTCTTCAAAGCTAATATTTTCTTCTAAAATTTTTGTATTAGTCATTTATTTTTATTTTTTAATGGTTATCTGAAGTAGTTTTATCTTCAGTTGTTTGTGGTATAAGTAATTTTTTTAGCTCGCTACTATCAAAAGTTTTCTTAGGAGCAAAAATACTCCCTTGCATTTTTATATTCAGATGTCCCAAAACATCTTTATCGGAACTCGTATTCGATGTATTTAACTTAACAAGTCTTGCCGGCACATAAAATGATAAAATACTAGACGCATCCATATCAAAATTATATATATTAATTGCAAAAGAAGCCGCACCGCTACTATATTGTGTTGCAAATTTTACTTTCTTTAACAGGGCAATACCTTTTTGTAATTCAATATCACCACTTATGCCTCTAATATTCTCTTGTCCTGTGGTTACAGCACTATTTATGTCTTTATCTAAATTTTGTATCTTATAATCAGCTGTATTAATTTTTTCTATAAAAGAATCAATTGCAAAATTATTAATATCTATATTGTTTATAGCAAATTGTGATTTTGTAGTAAGGTTATATAGCTGGCTTTGAAGGCTATTACCGTTAGCCCCTAAACTACCGCTTATACTTACTTCCCCGCTACTTGCAGTAAATATTTTAGGCATAAGAGCCGAAACTTTGTCTAAATCTATTGTATTTAAAGCATATACGAGATTTATAGAATAAGGTTCCAATAAAATATTGCCGCTACCTTGAAACTTACCGCCTAATAATTCTGCTTCAATATTATTAAACTGCAATAGATTATTATTATTTGCTACATAAAATTTAACATTTTTTAATATCAAATCATTTTGTGATAATGTTGACAATTTACCGGAAACTTGTAAGGTAGCTTTATCTAAACTATAATCATTTACTAATTTATTTCTTAAATTAAGCATCCCTGCCGGTGATAATAAATTAGTAGTAAGATTACCGTCCTTAATTTCTACAGTTAAAGACGGTAATACACTCGACGCATCCAAGTTCCAGCTAGTTGATAAATAGCAGCCCGCAGTTTTAAAATCTAAATTACTAATTTTGATATTAGCCGGTACAATTTTAGCAAGCAAATTCATTTTGTCAAATATATGATCGTTATACTTAACGCTATCTATCAAAATATCTAAATTAGCTAAATATTCTATTGTTCTAATAGGAATAAATTTACTTGGGTAATCTAGAGTTTTCATATCTTTAGTTAAGTTTTTTGTAAACTCAATAAGCGGTGAAATTATCGGATAAGTTTGACTGCTTAAGTCAAGCGAAGATATATTAAGCGTAGCATCTAGACGAGGCGTTTGAGCAATAAATTTACTAGAAAAATTTCCTGATAAATTTAAATTATCCGTTTTAAGAAATAAATTTTTAAAAAATAAATCTATTAAAGTGAGTTTTAAATCTGATGATAACGTAAAAGGAGTAGCTTCTTTAATAATAACATCGTTAAATCCTAAAATATTCAGTAACGAATTTATATCATTGTGCTTTAAATATACCTGTCCATCAAACATACTTCTGACGGAATTTTGCGTTACGCTACCTGTAAGCTTAAACTCTCCACCTGACTTAATATTACCTGAAAATTCATTTATCTTCAAAGTACCCTTTGATAAGTTAGAAGAAAAGGCTATTTTTTCTAGTGCCTCATTATTACTTAAAATTATTTCGTTAATTGTCACGTCTGCTTTAAGTAATTTATCGGCAAAAATAAATCTAATATTTGAAGGAGAAGTACTAAATGTTACCCCTGCATTTGAAGAAATTAACGAACTTAGATCTATTTTAGGAAAATCTAGTTTCACATTAGTAGTAATATTATCATTTTTAGCAATGTTAACAAATCCGTTACCGGCAATAAAAGACGAGGCTATTACTATGTCTTTTAACTCTATTTCATCTTCGGTATTTAAGATATTAAATTTAATATTTATAGACTCACTTTGATTTAATTTATTCAAAAAGTGGCTTAAGTCTGGCAATATACTATATATTACCGATGCTAAATTTTTAATCTGATATTCACCGCTACCGCTAGTAAGCTTAAAATCTTTGTAAATTTGCGATAATTTAAAACCATAATCATTATTATCAATATTAAGACTAAAATCTACTGTATCATCACGTTTATTAATTGAGCCTGAAATTTTACCTATATAGTTACTAGTAGTTTTAAATATGTAATTAGATGATAAAGCATTTTCTTTTTTTAAAATACAATTATTAAAATTTAAAATAGAATAGTCTTGTTTATTAATAATACTTAGATTAGTAACATTTAGATTTATATTTTGTAATTTATATTTAAAGAAATTCTTTATTAACTCTTCATGATTATAAATATTTAATACATTAGAATTTGAATAAAATTTAGCATCTAATATGTCTATTTTATTAATTTTAGGATTAAATTTTATAAGCGACCACAACGAAAAATGAATCTTAATCTGCTCTAAATCTAACTTTCCTTCTTCCCTTATCGTCTCAATAATTAAATAAGGTAAAGGAAATTTATTCATCTTTATTTTTCCGACATTCTCTTTCTGGATACCCAAATGACTAGTAAAATTATTAGTCATAGAATTATAATTAACAAAAGATACCGCACCAAAAATTGTAAATAATAATAATGAAAAACAAATTATAATGCCGGCAGCTATTTTTTTTATCATGTTTAGAAATCTGTTAAAGAATTTTTCTTTTATAGCCAAATGATTTGAACTCACTTACATCGTTACTCGTCGCTCTCCTATTAGTTATAGGCTTTGCTCCTCGCACCTTGTAATTAAATCCAACTGCTTTGACTATAGAGGTTATCATAAATTTATTTTAATTAGCTTTAAAATAAGTTTACAGATAACCTTTTAGATATATTATTATATATAACTATCAAAATTTAAAGGCAAATTAATGAATTCTTTAGAAAATTTAATTTTAGTCGGTGTAATAAAATCATGTCACGGAATTAAAGGTCATATAATTTTAAAATCTTTTACCGAACCTGCTACAAAAATACTTGAAAGAAATTTAGTAAATGAGTCTGGAGAAGATGTACATATTAAGCTAATTAGCAAAAATCCCAAAGGAGAATTAATTTGTACCTTTAATGATATAGCTACTCGAAATGAAACTGAGAATTTAAAAGGTTATAAACTATTTTGCTTAAGAGCAAATTTAGAGGAACTAGAAGAAGATGAATTTTATATAGCTGATTTAAATCATTTACCGGTATTAGACCAAAATCATAAAGAGATAGGTAAAATTAAAAATATTCTTAACTTTGGTGCAGGTGACATAATTGAAATAGAATTTTCAGATCAAAAAACTGAATTATTACCTTTCAATAAAGAATTTTTTCCTGTTATAACTAAAGATTATGTGATTTTAAATTATCAAAGAGAAATTTGAACAATTTACCATAGTTTTCAATTTCTCTATAGTACCCCACGATTTTTATTCACCTCTGTCATACCGTGGCTTGACCACGGTATCCAGAAAATAACTTATTATATACGTTGTTTTAGCGTTTTTAACTGGACCCCGTGGTCAAGCCACGGGGTGACATTTTCCTTAAGTTGACAATGAAGTCTTAAATACTATAATCAATAATATATATACAAATAGAAGGTTAAACTCTATGCCTAAAGCTTTAAAATATTCGCTTATTATATTCATAAGCATAATATTGCTATTAATTGTTATTCCTTTCTTTATTCCTTTAAATAATTATAAAGGAGTAATAATAGATAAAGTCAAAGAGGCTACAAATAGAGATTTAACTATTAACGGCGATATAAAATTATCTTTATTACCAAATCCTGCAATATCACTATCAGAAATTAAATTATCATCAATAGACGGCACAAAAGAACCTCATCTAGTTTCCGTTGAAAATGCTAAAGCGTCATTACGGCTTTTCCCTCTTTTTAGAGGAGTAATTGAAGTAGCTTCTATAGAACTGCAAAAACCAACTATAAATTTAGAAGTTTTGAATAACGGACAAAAAAATTGGCAATTTGTTACATCTAATAATACTAAATCTCAAACAAATAATACTGATTCTGTAGAACCTAACAATAAGACTGGATTAGAACTTCCTATTTTGATTAGTCATTTTAAAATTATAGACGGCAAAGTAATCTATATAGAAAAAAATAGTGAGAAAATATTTAACGATATTAACTTAGATACTAAAATTAAAAGCCTTAAAGGACCGATAGATTTTACTTTAGCTTTAAAAGCTTTGCAGCAACAGATTAATATAGACGGAAATATTGAAGAAATTGGGAAAGTAATTCCGTTAAGTGCCAATATTAATCTTGCCGGTGAAAAAATTAAAATCGAAGGAAAATTTGATAGCGAAAATAATTCTTTTATGGGTAACGCAAATATTAAAGGTAATACTAAAACTTTAGGTATGCCGGCTGACTTACAAAATGACTATGAGCTAACTACGGCAATTACTGCCGATAATAAAAGTATAACTATCAAAGATGCTAGGCTTAATTATCCAAATATAGAATTATTAGCAAATGCAAATTATGATATAGAGCGTAATAGTTTAAAA
>NZ_CBCDJS010000074.1:0-6491 GCF_965035265.1 Rickettsia sp. | reverse complement strand
GATTCCATTCAAGTATTGGGTATAAAAAACCTATGAATGTTTATCTGGATTACGTACAACATTATGAACAAATAGCAGCTTAATTTTAAGCAACATTACCAAGTACATTGTTCATATATTTTGTCTTGATTTTTCAGGCCATTATAGATGAGACATTATTAGTAAGAGCCACGTTAGTTGAGCTTACGTTAGCACTGAAAGTAACAGGACTTGCACCTATATTTACTAAAGCAACTGCCGTGATAGTCCCTGTAATATTTCCGCCGTTAATAGTTACCGTTCCAGTATTTGCAACATTTGTAGTAATTGCCCCATCAAGACCATTTTGTAGTACTAACGTACCTGCACCGGCAGCAAAATTTACAGCACCCGTCATTGAATCACCGGCAATCACGTTAGTATTATTACCGATACTGAAATTTATAGCCTCAGAAGTAGAATCTAAAGTAACATTACCGCCTGCATTAAAATTTACGAGCGTAATAGCATTATTAGCCCCAACCGCACCCGTAACCTCCGTGCCTGCACCAAAATTTATAGTACCGGAACCATCTATGGTACCGGTAATTGTTGAACCGTTAGCAACGTTTAATACTCCGGCATTATTCGCAAAATTTATAGCTCCCGTAACATCACTTACCGTAAGATTAGTGGTGTTTGTAAAATTAATCGGTGCATTAACGTCATTAAGTATTAGGTTACCTGCTATACCGGTGAGAATAGCATTTGCCGTATTAATCGTTGGGACTACGGTAATATTCCCTGCTCCTGAAAAAGTCATACTATTTAAAGTATTTCCGCCATTAATACCTAAATTATTTGCACCGGTTATCGTTAAAAGACCACCGGTTGAGCTTAACTGAATTTTACCGCTAGCCGCCGCACCGGGATTTAAATCCCCGTTCATTGTAGCCGTTACATTACCGTTACTTGTAATATTTAATATTGAACCGGCATTTTTGAATTTCATATTAGCAGTACTAATATTAAAATCCGCATTAGGCGTTAAAATATACGTCCCGACTCCACTATTATCGCCGATATTTATATTAGTAGCACTTGCCGAGGTAGCGGTTTGATCGGTAAAGTTACTACTTCCTGTAACATTAAGAGTAGTAATACCACTAAGGTTAATTCCTCCATTTGCTGTAACAGTCCCTATAGTATTAACCGAAGCTAGTTTATTAACAGCACCAAATGATCCTCCTTGAATAATCAAAGCATTAGTACCGTTCAAGGTTACATTACCGCCACCGCCTGCAGTACCGTCTAAATTACCGCCAAATGTTACGGTTTGAGCTTGAGGTGATTGTAATATTAATGCTGAATCCGGATCACTAAAATTAATTTTATTTCCTCCTGCAAGTAAACCTAAAGCAGGCTGATTTACGGCTATCGTTAAATCTTGGGGTGCTCCAAGTATACCTATATTAATTGCTTTGATTGTACCGATACTTTGATCGGTTACTGTAAGATTCGTATCAACATTTAAAGTAGCCGCTCCCGCTGCAACTACCGGACTTGCAAAAGTATAAGGTCCGGCCATACCGTTAAATGTAAGCGTTGATGCAAAACCACCAAAATTTACCCCTGTTTTTGCAGTTAAATTTCCACCCACGGTAGCCACGCCGGTGCTAGTGTAATTAAACTGATCAACCGTAACATTACCTCCCAAATCAACTGTTTTAGTGTTATCGCCTTGAACATTTAATATATTAATCGGATTACATCTTGCTGAAATCGTACTAACGAGTTTTGCGTAAATTGTACTAATCCTCCCAAGCCAGTATCAATTTTCGTTGTCCAATCTACACCATAAGGCGTGTCTCCTCCATTAATAGGCGTATACTGGTTACCTATCTTAATAGTTTGGGCATAGATATTCCCTGTAATTATAGCGGGATTTGTATTTAGAGGAGCAGGAGCTTCTGCTATCCCATCGGTAACAAATGTGCTAAGCCTTTTTGTGCCTCCTGTTCCGTTACCGCTACCAGCATTTAACGAAATAGTTCTTTTGCCTTGAGCAACGTGTACTGTTAATTGACCGTCTAAATCATTTGTCGGAACTAAATCTACGGTAGCCTTAAACTCTGCATCATTTATGGATTCATTAGTTACCACATAGCTAGAATTTGCATCGGCAAATTTGATATTAGCCGTAGGTTGGATATCCACAATCTCATTTCCCGGGAAGTAAACTGAAGAGTCGGTAGCAAAATCATATCTTGAGCTATTAATATTAATATTAATAGTCTTCGCATTACTCCAGCTTGGATCTTTAACTATAAACGGAGTACTAACGTCTATTGTAAGATTTCCTGCACCGGCAAGACTAGTTGCGATAGCAGGTATATTAAACTGAATTGAATTATTGCCGACAACAGTAGATTGTATAGTCAAAGTACTAGCATTGTTGTTAAAATTAAAGCTGTTAAAATAGTAAGTGTTTGCCGGTGCTTGCCCCGGTCCCGGATTCGGTGCAAAAGGAGGAACTGCCGCACTTGCAGCCGCCGGTGTAACCGGAGTACCTGTTAAAGTCATGTTTATAGCGTTAGGAACATTTACAACTAGCCCTACATTTGTTGCCTTAAGATTAACAGGTATAACAGGTCCAAGACTTAGGTTATTTGGTACCGTCATTGTTGCATTATTAAAGGTATCTAAATATATAGCAGGAATTGCTGGCACATCTGCGGTAAAATTATTTACTCCGCCAAGGGTTACAAACGAACCTGGTACGTATGCTCCTCCGCCAAAAGCACTCCCATTAGATACTGAGCCGCCCCCCTACTGTTACGATTCGGTTAGCAGTACCAAGGGCACTCGTGCTTGCGAGCATCAATGCAGCAGTTGATGCGAACATACCTTTTTTTAATAAATTTTTTAGAGTATTTTTTCGTTGAATTGACATAACATCTCCTAAATTTTGGCGTAATTTTTTAAATTATAAATTCGAGATTAGTATTCCTTAGCAAATAATAAATATATTCGGTATCACACAAGAGGATTAAAGCTCCTCTAAGCAAAATGAGAGCAAGATAAAAATTTTTAATATTTTCGCTAGGTTCTGTGAACATTTCTAATTGATTTACTATTTTGAGGTATTTTTTAGCGAAAATTAATAAGATTTTTGTCGGAATAGTTATTCATATTTCAAAAAAATCTTATAATTTGCAGCAAAAAATAACCAAAATTAAATCTTTTTAGAGATGTTCACAGAACCTACGTTGCACTTTTAGAAAAAGTTAATAATAAAATTAAATTTTTATTCAAGGCTTTAATTAATATTAATAATAAAAGAGGATAAGATGAAATGATTAACAATTATTAAAAGAACAAAAACTTTTCTAACTTATGATTCTGTTATATAAATAACACATTACTTTTAGTTGAAAAACATTAATTTAGTATTAAATTATGTATAGAGATACTTATAAAATAAGGATTTTCTGCATATAAAAAGTAATTATAAGTTACTTTTTATTATTTAAAATAAATTAAATTTTATGTATTTTTTATAAGAATTCGGTAAATCGTATATAAAACTTAAAGAATACAGGGATAAAACCTACTTATTTTAGCCCCTTAATAAAAACAGCAAAATTTTATTAACTTTTGTAGTCCTTATGTCATTCCTGCAAGGCATTGTTGCGTGGATCCCCAATTGTCATTGCGAGGAAATTACAAAGTAATTGACGAAGCAATCTCAGGATATTTGACGAGATTGCCACGCAGTCTACGACTGCTCGCAATGACGATATCTTTCTTTATTGAACAAAATCTATAAATTTTTGCATAAACAAATTGATTTGCTACAAATAATAGAGTATATAGTATAGACATAATTAATCCTCGGGGCGTAGCGCAGCCTGGTAGCGCATCTGGTTTGGGACCAGAGGGTCGGGAGTTCGAATCTCTCCGCCCCGACCATATAATATATACTCCGAAGTAAAATGAAGAGTAGTAGTAAAAAAATATAAACCTAATGTCAAAAGACGACCTCATTCAGTTTACAGGTACAGTACTTGAACTTTTACCTAATGCTACTTTCAGAGTAAAGCTTGAGAATGATCATATAATTATTGCTCATACTTCCGGTAGGATGCGTAAAAATCGTATCAGAATATTACTAGGAGATAAAGTTACGGTAGAAATGACTCCTTATGATTTAACTAAGGGGCGTGTGATTCATCGTCACTAGTCTTTATAAGTATGAAGCGAAACCAAAAAACCTTACCGATTATATTAGCATCAAGCTCTCCTGCAAGAATTGAATTATTACACCGAATAAAAATCATCCCTTCACAAATTATTCCGGCAGATATAGACGAAACACCTAATTTGCGTGAATTACCCGCTCCCTTAGCTATAAGACTTGCTTACGAAAAAGCTATAAAAGTTACATCTCAAATAGAGGAATCAGCTATAATTATAGCTGCCGATACTGTAGCGGCAGTAGGTAGAAGAATATTGCCGAAAGCTACTACTTACGAAGAAGTCAAGAATTGTATCAAGATGTTATCGGGGCGTCGTCATCGCGTCTATACCGGTTTATGTATTATCAAAAAAGAGAATGATCAGCTTACCGTTAGACAAAAAATAGTTCAGACTATTGTTAAGTTCAAAAAATTAAGTGATGAGGAGATTAATTTTTATTGTTCTTTAGATGAGGGGATAGATAAAGCCGGCGGGTGCAAAATTTCCGGTTATGCAGAAGCTTTTATCTCATTTATTTCCGGTTCATATTCAAATGTTATGGGACTACCTCTATTTGAAACGGTGAATGCTTTAACTTCTTTAGGTTTTAAGGTATATAATCGCTAATAATCGAGGCATTGATAGATCAGTTTTTCCGTCATTGCGAGGAGTTGCGTTAGCAGCGACGCGGCAATCTCATAAGATAATATAAAAAAACTCCTAGGATTGCCGCACCGGCATAAATGCCGGCTCGCAATGACGGTGAAAATCGATCCACGCATATAAATTACCTAGCTGCTCAGTTTCCAGGTTCGTCCAAATGACTCCTCTCATAATTTTCATGGCGCTCTTGAGCTTCAATACATAATGCAGCAATAGGTCTTGCTTCTAATCTTTTTATACCTATTGGGCCGCCTGTTTCTTCACAGTAACCGTATTCCCCATTTTTAATACGTGATAATGCTTCTTCTATTTTACTCATTAATTTACAATATCTATTTCTACTACGAAGCTCAAAAGCTCGTTCTGTTTCATGAGTAGCGCAATCGTTTAGATCGGATTCTTTCAAATTTTCTTCCTTTAAATGATTTAAAGTCTCTTGAGACTCCTTTAATAAGTCATCTTTCCATCTTAAAAGTTTTTGTCTAAAATATTCTAGGTGATTCGGACACATATATTCTTCATCTTTAGAAGGTTTATATCCCATAGGTAATTTAGGTATTTCTAGCATATTAATATCTCAATATTAGCTTTAATTTATTATGTTTATAAGGTTTTTAAAATAATATAATATATAACTTAAAATTAACGCAAGAAGATTATGAATATTAATATATTTTATTTTTTAATTGGATATGCAGTATTATATACAGCTTCTAAATGCTTTATACTTGTTTTAGTATAGTTTTGTGTAGTAGATAAACTTTTATGACCTAATAGCTCCTGAATAGAGCGTAAATCTGCACCATGCTCAAGCAAATGTGAAGCAAAACTATGTCTAAATGAATGAGCAGTTAAATGCTGCGGTAAACCATAAAAATGCTTTAATTTAATTAATTCACGATTAAATACCGGTGGCTGCAATTTCTTACCTTGTTTCCCTCTAAATATCGGTTCATTATCTTCTAATTTATATGGTAATATTTCTAAATAGCTGGTAATTAAATTTTTAGCAATCGGTAACCACGGAATTACTCTTTCTTTACTACCTTTACCGATTATTTTTATAAACTCTAGGTTTTGTAGATGAAGTTTCGTAATTGATAGTGCTTCCGATATACGAAGCCCTGCAGCATATATAAGAACAAGCAGGGCTTTATTTCTAAGTTCTACCCACTTAATATTACCGTATTCTTCAATATGCTCAAGTGTTATTACTACATCATCTTCCGATAAAGCTTTTGGTAACAATTTAGTTTTTTTAGGAGATTTTATAGAAAAAATTATATGGCTATTTAATTGTGTTGTTTTTTCTAAAAACTTATAAAAATTTTTTACTGCAGATAAACCACGTGAAATTGAAGAAGTGGTAAAATTATCACAATTACGTTTTGCAAGCCAACTTCGGATTAATCTTATATCTGCGGCTTTAATATGATTTATTGTTACAAGCTCTGCATTATAATAATTCATAAACTCAAGGAAATGCTTAAGGTCATTATTATAAGAAATTACTGTATGATTAGAGTAATTTCTTTGCAAAGCGAGGTATTTTTGCCACTTATTTATTAATTCCTGAATTGATGTATCTAACATTTATAAAAACTTAACTATTTTTAATATTATTCTTAATG
>NZ_CBCDJS010000073.1:0-6552 GCF_965035265.1 Rickettsia sp. | reverse complement strand
CCTATAGTATATAATTTCTAAAAATATACATTTTTATTTATGAAGCTATTACGAATTGTTTTTATCCTGATCATATGTACTTATTTTCCTATATTTGCAGAAAATTTAGAGTCGGTTACTACAACCGAAGATATTGAAAATGATGTATTTATCCCTCTTGATGAAAACCATCCTATTTTAAATCCAAACGATAACATTAATAATAGTTCTGAATTTAAGAATTACACAAACGGTAAAATTATCGCTCTAAATAAAATTACTGCTACTTCTGAAGAAATTAATTTTAAAGTTGGAGGAGAAAAATATTTCGGTAATATAAAAATCAAATTACACAAATGTATAAAAAATCTTGATCCATATAATGAAGATAATTATTTGTTGATGACCATAACGGAATATAAGATTGATGAAGACCCTAATTTACTTTTTCAAGGATGGATGACTTCAGGCAGTATTTCACTTTCAACGTTTGAACACCCAATCTACGAAATTTTTGCTAAAGATTGTTTTTAGATGCAGTATTTAATCTCAAGTTTAATATTCCTAATTCCTAGTCTTGGGATGCTTGCGGGCTTATCGGTTGCAGCTACCGTTACAATTTTTTTGCTAATATCGTCCTTGCTATCTTTTATGTCATTCCCGCGTAGGCGGGAATCCACTCTTATAAAAAATTTTTTACTGGATTCCCGCTTTCGCGGGAATGACATAAAAACAGAACTACTATTCACTGCTTGGTGCTTTATATCTTGTTTATTTGCAATTCATCCTATTAATAGCCTAGTTACTTTTGCTCAAGTTTTCATACTCTTATTTCTTGGATTTATCGTTAGTAATTCTGCTCCTTTCGGGAATCGCTTGCAACTCAAAAAAGTTTTAATATTAGGAATTCTCACGGCAATATTATTATTCTTTATCGAATATTCTTCTCATGGTTTTTTAACTAAGATATTCAAAGCTAGTTTTGGCTTATATATGCTAGATCGGGGCTGTGCTTTACTTTCAATTACTGCTTGGGTAGCAATCACCATTCTAATAAATGATAAAAAATACCGTTATGCCTTAATGCTATATATATTAGTGCTTTATTTACTGAGTATTTCCGATAGTTTAGCAAGTTTTTTAGGGTTTGGTATAGGAGGAGTAATATTTATTTTAGCAAAGCTTACAAAGCCGATATTTTTCAAATTAGTTACAATAAGTTTAATTACCGGCTCGTTACTATTTCCTGTTATAGCTAAACAAATAGAACCACAAGATTTATCTGAAAAATATTTAGCTACACAACCTTCTGCAGCTCATCGTTTATTTATTTGGCATTTCGTTGCAAACAAAATCACCCTAAAACCGATTTTAGGATACGGCTTTGCCTCTTCTAAATATATCGAAGCTGGTGATAGTGAAATGATCAATTATAAAGGTGAAAAATGGCATCCATTGCCACTACACCCTCATAATAATATATTACAGATTACTCTTGAACTCGGTGTAATAGGGCTAATATTATTTTTATGCTTAGTTTATAAATACTTAAGACAAATCGATAATATAAAGAATAACAATTTTAGGGCAGCTTCTTATGCGTGTTTTATAAATTATTATATTATAGGGATGATTTCATATAATATGTGGCAAATATGGTGGATATCAAGCGGTATTTGGGTACTAGTTTTAATGAAGTTACTAGTTAAACCTGATATTGTCGTTGATAATTAATGCTATTTGAGGTAAATATAGAAGTAAGTGTTCTTTATGTCATTCCTGCGAAAGCAGGAATCCAGCATAAAGCGAGGTAAACCGAGCTTTTAGTTTTAAAAACTTACTGTGTTTATATCTATTAATTAACTGGATTCCCGCTTTCGCGGGAATGACATAAACCGCGCTTATACTCATACAATAAAAACATATGCTACAAAACTCAGAATTTTTACAGGAATATCTACCGATTGCTATATTCTTCGGTATTGCGGTATTGATTTCCGGTGTAATAATGATTCTACCTAATTTATTATCCACTAAGAAATATAATAAAGATAAGCTAGAGCCTTATGAGTGCGGTTTTGAGCCTTTTAGCGATGCAAGATCAAAATTTGATATACGCTTTTACTTAGTTGCCATTTTATTTATTATCTTTGACCTTGAAATCGCATTTTTAGTGCCTTGGGCTATTAGCCTTAATATGATAGGTAAAATAGGCTTTTTCTCAATGATGTTTTTCTTATTCGTACTTACTATCGGGTTTGTATATGAATGGAAGAAAGGAGCTTTAGATTGGTAGTAAAAATACTTGTTTAATTTAAAAATTAGCGGCACTTCCTTTTGTTTTTAATCCTTACGTACATTTAAGTACGCTGCGGTTAAAAACTGCAAACAAGCTTGCTTCTTTTCAAATTAAACTTCGTATTTCCATATTTAACTTATGTAAGAATAAAAATGCATAATAACTTTTATCAAGAAGACGAGCTGCTTAATGAAGAGCTTTCTAACAGAGGATTCTTACTCACTAAAGTTGATGACGTTATAGGCTGGGCGAGAGCTAATTCCTTATGGCCAATGACTTTTGGACTTGCTTGTTGTGCAGTTGAGATGATGCAGGCAGCAGCAAGTAGATATGATATGGACCGCTTCGGTATGCTATTTAGACCAAGCCCAAGACAGTCCGATCTCATGATAGTTGCAGGAACACTTACCAACAAAATGGCACCAGCTCTACGTAAAGTATACGACCAAATGGCCGAACCTAAATGGGTACTTTCAATGGGCAGCTGTGCCAATGGCGGCGGGTATTACCACTTTTCCTACTCGGTAGTGCGTGGCTGTGATAGAATCGTGCCGGTTGATGTATATGTCCCTGGCTGCCCTCCTACTGCCGAAGCATTAATTTACGGGCTTATGCAACTACAGAAAAAAATTAAACGCACTACAGGTTTTAAGTATGACGCTCGAAAAAATCATTGAAAAACTTGCAGCTAAATCTAGCATTTTAATAACTCCGGTCACAGTTAAGGATTATCTGGCTTATAAAATCGAGCCAAATTTTTTATTACCGTTTTTAAAAGCTTTAAAAGAATCGGAAGAATTACGCTTCACTTTACTTACTGATTTATTTGGGGCTGATTTTCCGGAAGGATGTCATTCCCGCGAAAGCGGGAATCCAGAAAAAATAACCTTAATACATAAAAGGTTTGAAATAGTTTACAACTTACTAAGCCTAAAATTAAATAAACGTTTAATAATAAAAGTATATGTATCCGAAAAAGAAACTATACCTTCAGCAATGAATATATTTAATGCTGCTTGCTGGTATGAGCGTGAAGTTTATGATATGTACGGGGTAAATTTTGACGGCAATGACGATAAAAGACGAATACTAACCGATTATGAATTCGAGGGGCATCCATTACGTAAAGATTTCCCGTTAACCGGTTATACACAAGTTAAATATGATGAGAAACTAAAGAAAGTCGCTTATGAGCCGGTAGATTTAGACATAGAATATCGAGAGTTTGATTTCAGCTCTCACTGGCATAGCCCGACTTATGTACTGCCAGGTGATGAGAAGGCAGCCGATGTCATTCCCGCGAAAGCGGGAATCCAAAAATAGAATTACATCAAAATCGTCATTGCGAGGATAGTCTATGTCATGCTTAGCTAAAAACGGCGTTGTTGCATTGCTTGAAAAGCCTGCTCGATGTCATTCCCGCGTAGGCGGGAATCCAGTGTAAAGCGAGATAAATCGAGCTTTTAAAAAACTTTAAAGTACTTGATTCCAGCTTTCGCGGGAATGACATAGAAGTACAGGAATCCAGAAATAAACAACAAAAAATACTATGACTAACAACACTAAAACTTTAACCTTAAATCTTGGTCCGCAGCATCCGGCAACTCATGGAGTTTTAAGGCTAATCCTTGAGATGGACGGGGAAGTAGTAAATAATGCCGATCCTCATATTGGGCTACTTCATCGCGGTACGGAAAAACTTATTGAGCATAAAACATATTTGCAGGCTATACCTTATTTTGATCGCCTTGATTATGTTTCGCCAATGTGTCAAGAGCATGCCTTTGCTTTAGCCGTTGAATCATTATTAGCATGTAATGTTCCACGAAGAGCCCAGTTTATCAGGGTATTATTTTCAGAATTAACAAGAATCCTAAACCACGCCTTAAATATAGGCAGCCAAGCCTTAGACGTTGGAGCTACTACTCCTTTATTATGGTTATTTGAAGAACGAGAAAAAATCATGGAGTTTTATGAGCGTGTTTCCGGCTCTCGTATGCATTCAAACTACTTCAGACCTGGCGGAGTTGCTGAAGATTTACCTGACGGTTTACTTGAGGATATAGATAAATTTATAGAACAGTTTCCTCCTAAACTTCAAGATATCGAAAGCCTACTAAATGAAAATAGGTTATGGAAACAACGTTTAGTAGATATTGGCGTTGTATCTCAAAAAGAAGCGATGGACTGGGGGTTTTCAGGTCCTATGCTTAGAGGCTCGGGTATAGCTTGGGATTTGCGTAAATCAAACCCTTACGACGTATATGATGAAATGGATTTTGAAGTACCGATAGGCAAAAACGGCGATTGTTACGACAGATATTTTGTACGCATGCTTGAAATGTACGAATCTGTTAAAATAATCAAACAATGTATAGAAAAAATGCCAAAAGGCGAAGTGAAAACCGACGATCCAAAAATTACACCGCCAACGAGAGCTAAAATGAAAGAGTCAATGGAAGCAATGATTCACCATTTTAAGCTTTATACGGAAGGGTATGACGTCCCTCTAGGTGAGACCTATAAAGCCGTAGAAGCCCCTAAAGGCGAGTTCGGTGTATATTTATACTCGCAAGGAGGTAACAAACCTTATAGATGCCGAATTAAAGCTCCCGGCTTTGCTCATTTACAAGGACTGGATTTTATGTCCAAAGGTCACTTAATGGCAGATGTTATTACTATTATAGCTACGCTTGATATAGTATTTGGTGAGATAGATAGGTAGACTCGTTTAATTTGAAAAATTGGCGTCGTTGTTTAACATTTTTTGATCCTCACGTACTAGTATGTACGCCGTGGTCAAAAAATATGAAACGCCTTGCTCTTTTCCAAATTAAACTTCGTCTACTACACTATTCATAATATTAGGAGTATATGAATACAAAAATTACAAATTTTACATTTGATAAGAAAAATTTAAATCTAGCAGAAGAGATTATAAAGAAATATCCGCCGCATGGAAAAAGAAGTGCCATACTGCCTCTTCTTGACCTTGCACAGCGTCAAAACGGCGGTTGGCTATCTGTTCCTGCTATCGAATATGTCGCAAATATGCTAGAAATGCCTTATATACGGGCTTATGAGGTTGCAACATTTTATACTATGTTTAACTTAAAGCGAGTTGGTAAGTATCATATCCAAGTATGTACTACCACTCCTTGCTGGCTACGCGGTAGTAATGATATAATGGAAACTTGCAAGAAAAAACTTGGTATAGAAGAAAAAGAAGTAACGAAAGATCAAAAATTTAGCTTAATTGAAATAGAATGTTTAGGAGCATGCGTTAACGCTCCGGTCGTACAAATTAACGACGATTATTATGAAGACCTGACGCACGAAAAAATGGAAGAAATAATAGACAAGCTGCAAAATGACTAGAATCTTATTATTACTACTTAAATTCTATCAATATTTCATTTCTCCGTTACTTGGCAATAATTGCCGCTTTCATCCCACTTGTTCAGAATATGCTAAAGAAGCTATAACAACACACGGCACACTTAAAGGCTTGTGGCTTACCTTTAAAAGAATCATCAAATGCCAACCGTTTTATAATGGGGCGTTGTTGCGTGGATACCCGAACCGTCATTGCGAGGAGCGAAGCGACGCAGCAATCCAGAAAAATAATAAAAATGTTATAAATTAGCATTTTTTACTGGATTGCTTCGTCAAAACTTATAGTTTTTCCTCGCAATGACGATGAAACCGGCCAACGAATGTATAGTACCAGACAATTTTTATTCTATGTCATTCCCGCAAAGGCGGGAATCCATTACTTTAAAGCCTTTTTAAAGCTTAATTTGAAAAGTAAAGAATCTTTGAAATTAAGATTTTTTAAAAGCTCGATTTATCTCGCTTTACCCTGGATTCCCGCTTCCGCGGGAATGACATCGAGGGCTTTTTAAAAAATGTCCAGTACTATACAACGAATGACATCGATATGCTTTGCTAGAGTCATAAATATAAACACTATAGTGAAATGAATTTAATCCCATTATCCCGTGAATTTTTTGCAAGAGATACTAACTTAGTAAGCACTGAGTTAATCGGTAAAGTCCTATATTTTCAAGGCAAAACAGCTATCATTACCGAAACGGAAAGCTATAGTAAATCATATAGTATTATGTGCAGTAAAAAACTTTTTTAAAGTTTCGTACAAGTTTGCGAATTCAGTAATTTTATTCTTAATCCATCGTTTCATATTAGCCCAGAATTTTTCTATCGGATTTAAATCCGGTGAATATGGCGGTAGAAAAATTACTTTGCAGCCAACA
>NZ_CBCDJS010000072.1:0-6623 GCF_965035265.1 Rickettsia sp. | reverse complement strand
ATAACTATTCCGGCAAAAATCTTATTAATTTTCGCTAAAAAATACCTCAAAATAGCAAATCAATTAGAAATGTTCACAGAACCTAATATTAATTTTTTCCGATTTTTTAAAAAAATTAGCAGCTGCGATTTTAGCTATATTTTTTTGGTTCTCCAGTTCTTTTTCAGATAACTCCAAAAGCTCATTTTTTTCAAAATAATCTAATATTTCTTGCTCTTCTTCAGTCAATTTGTATTTTTTCATAATCTAAACCTTAGTTTGACAATATCATTCTAACTTTAGGAATATTGATAATACATAGTAAATAGATTTTGTTATTGTAGTGGATTTAGTGGTGGGTTTGAGAAGACTTGAACTTCCGACCTCACGCTTATCAGGCGTGTGCTCTAACCAGCTGAGCTACAAACCCACAATTAAAGGATATTGTGGATGTGGTGAGCTCGCCGGGATTCGAACCCGGGACCCTTTGATTAAAAGTCAAATGCTCTACCAACTGAGCTACGAGCTCTTAAATATATTTGTACCTGATGTCATCCCCGCGTAGGCGGGGATCCAGAAAAATAACTTCAATATTGATACAGAAGTTACATGTTTGTATAGAATAAACCTATAAAAACAAGTTTTTTATAGGTTTTACTGGATTCCCGCCTACGCGGGAATGACATATAAATGAGTCATGCAATAACACCAGCAAGGCTACAGGATGACACCTAAGTATAAAATATATTCAAAAATTATGTTTTACTTTATCGCCGAAAAAGGCTAATCTGTCAACAATTATTTTTTAATTTAAATATAGGCAGTTTATGCAGCATCAGGACGTGGCTATAATTATTCCCTCAAGGCTAAGTTCAACTAGGCTTAAACAAAAACCTTTACAACTTATCGGCTCTATAACTTTAATCGAGAGAGTATTTAAACAAGTAATTCAGGCGGGCCTTGAGCATACATACGTTGCGACCGACTCGGAAGAGATAGCAAACATTATTAAAAAAGCTGGAGGGAAAGTAATATTCACGGATAGTGCTATCCCAACCGGTACTGACCGTACTTACGAAGCTTTTAAATTAATTCCAAATAATCAAAATATTAATTACATAGTTAATGTACAGGGAGATATGCCTTTCATTGAACCTAGCTCTATTTTGAAAATTATAGAATATTTAAAAAACAGCGAATACGATATTGTTACACCGGTAGTAAAAGTAGATAGGGAATCAGTGGAAGCTAGTAGTAATGTTACCGTAGCCGTTGACTCGGCAGGGAAAGCATTGTATTTTTCGCGTAGTCTTATTCCAAACGGTGCAGAAGAATTTTTATATCATATAGGCATGTATGGCTTTCGTAAAAGTGCTTTAGAAAAATTTGTATCTCTTAAGCCAACTTTTTTAGAAAAAACAGAACGTTTAGAACAATTACGTATTCTTGAAAATGGTATGACTATAGGTACATGTCTAGTTGATAATGTTCCTATTTCCGTAGATACGGAAGAAGATTTAAAAAAAGCAATAAAATTTTACGAAAATATTAGTAAAATAGGTTTATAATAAATAATGGTACGTTTCATTTTTGTTACTGGAGGCGTTGTTTCGTCACTCGGTAAAGGTCTAACCGCTGCATCTCTTGCTATGCTATTGCAAGCGAAAGGATTTAAAGTGTGCGTACGAAAACTAGACCCTTATCTTAACGTCGACCCTGGGACTATGAATCCTCACGAACACGGGGAAGTATATGTAACGGATGACGGAGCAGAAACCGATCTAGATCTTGGGCATTATGAACGTTTTACCGGAGTTTCCTCATGCAAGTTTGATAGCATAACTACAGGAGCGATATACTCAAAATTACTTAAAGATGAACGTCTAGGAAATTACACCGGTGTCACTGTTCAAGTTATCCCGCATGTTACGAATATAATAAAAGATTTTATACTCTCAAACACCAAGGGTTTTGATTTTATTATTTGTGAAATAGGCGGTACGGTTGGTGATATTGAGGGTTTACCGTTTTTTGAAGCTATAAGGCAAATCGGTAATGAATTAAAAAGCGGAAATTGTTTATTTATTCATTTAACATTATTACCTTATGTTAAAACTGCCCGTGAATTAAAAACAAAACCTACTCAACACTCAGTTAAAGAATTACGCTCTATAGGTATTTCACCTAATATGTTATTGTGTCGTGCAGAACGTAACATTTCAAAACGTGAAATAGATAAAATAGCTTTATTTTGTAATATAGAGTCTGAATATGTTATTCCAGTAATAGATCAAAAAAATATATATTTAGTACCGATTGCATATCACAATTCAGGTCTTGACAATAAAGTATTAAAATTTTTTAATATTAATGTTATGCCGTCTAAATTAGATAAATGGTATGAGATAATTGATAGGCTAAAAAATTCTAACTCTAAAGTAAGAATTGCTATAATAGCTAAATATCATAAATTAAAAGATGCTTATAAATCAGTAATCGAAGCACTTGACCATGCCGGTATTTATTATAAATATAAAATTGATCTAGTATGGATAAATGCTGAAAATCTAACTGAAGAGAATATTAATAAAAAATTATTAGGCGTAGACGGAATTTTAGTTCCGGGAGGATTTGGAGAACGAGCAACTGAAGGAAAAATTATAGCAATAAAATATGCTCGCACTAATAACATACCTTTTTTAGGTATATGTCTCGGTATGCAACTTGCGATGATTGAAATAGCTCAAAATTTAATCGGTATTAAAGATGCAGTAACGGAAGAATTTAAAGTAGACGGTACAAAAATTATTGAGAAAATAAATAAAAGCTGTGAAGACTCGAAAATAACTATAGAAAATGTAAAAAAGACTATGCGACTCGGTTCTTACCCTTGTAGTTTAGTCCCAAATACGATTGCAGCTAATGCTTATAACAAACTTGAAATAAACGAAAGACATCGTCATAGATATAAATTAAACAATGAATTTCAAAATATTTTTGAAAAAAACGGGATAGTATTTAGCGGTTTTTCTGAAGATAAACAAATTGTAGAAATAATTGAATTACCTTTTTTAAGATGGTTTGTGGGAGTACAATTTCATCCCGAGTTTAAATCTAAGCCGTTTGAAGCTCATCCGTTATTTATTCAGTTTGTTAAAGCTGCAATTGAGTATACTCAGAAATAAAATAAAAAGAGTTATACAAAGTTCAACGAGTATAAAAATAATCAACAATATATGGGGTTATTTTAAAAGACCTTGACATAGTTTTTATTATAGTCTAGGTTGCATTAGATTTCTTTCTAAATTCGCTTATAGGGAGGAATTTGAAGGAGACACGGAACACAGAACCACAGCGTACACACTAGTACGTGAGGATTCGAGTACCGGATCGACGTACAAATTACCTCTAGAAGTAGAGTTTGGGAAGAAATCTAAAAAAATAAGCTCATAGTAAATTAATGGATACCGTGAATTCTAATTTCACAATGTGGAACAGGGCAAGAAATAGTAGATTTAGACATATCGTATGGCCGATTAGATCGTATGAATTAACCAAATTCATTCCGATGGCTTTACTAATGTTCTTTATCTTACTTAATCAAAACTTAGTTCGTAGTATTAAAGATAGTTTTGTTGTTACCTTAATTAGCTCAGAAGTTCTTAGTTTTATTAAGCTTTGGGGTGAAATGCCCATGGGTATTTTATTTGTTATTCTTTATTCCAAACTCTGTAATATTATGACTACAGAGCAAGTTTTTAGAATAATTACCGGTACTTTTTTATTTTTCTTCGCAATTTTTGGTTTTGTTCTATTCCCCTATAGAGATTTCTTCCATCCCGATCCTGAGTTAGTCGAGCATTATATAACACTTTTTCCTCATTTAAAATGGTTTTTAATAATTTGGGGACAGTGGAGTTTAGTATTATTTTATATTATGGGGGAACTATGGCCAGTAATAGTATTTACCCTTTTATATTGGCAGCTTGCAAATAAAATTACTAAAATCGAAGAAGCACCAAGATTTTACTCATTTTTTACTTTATTTGGACAAACTAATTTACTTATCTCGGGAACTATAATTATTTATTTTGCTAAGAGCAATCATTTCTTACTACCTTTATTTTCCCATCTGAATGATTCAAATGAGATTCTTTTAAAATCATTCATTACGGTTATTTTAATATCCGGATTAATTTGTCTAGCTCTCCATAAATTTATTGATAAGTCAGTTGTAGAAACCGACAAAAATATTAAATTTAAAAATCAAAGAACAGATATATTAAAATTAAGCTTAGTCGAAAGTGCGAAAGTAATATTAACTTCTAAATATCTTGGCCTTATTTGTCTTCTTGTAATGTCTTATTCTATGAGTATTAGCTTAATAGAAGGATTATGGATGTCAAAAATAAAACAACTTTACCCTACAACAAAAGATTTTATTTCATATCACGGTGAAGTGTTTTTTTGGACAGGAGTACTTACTTTAGTTAGTGCATTTTTAGGGAGTAGTTTAATTAGAATATGCGGTTGGTTTTGGGGAGCTATTATAACACCGATTATGATGTTTGGAGCAGGCGTTATGTTCTTTTCATTTACAGTTTTTGAAAATCACTTAGAAAATATCGTAAACACTCTTGGCTATAGTTCACCGCTTGTTGTTATAGTTTTTATCGGCGGGCTTTGGCATGTACTTTCTAAATCCGTAAAATATTCACTTTTCGATGCTACTAAAGAAATGGTTTATATTCCACTTGATAGTGAAATGAAGACCAAAGGTAAAGCAGTTGTTGATGTGATGGGTACTAAAATCGGTAAATCCATAGGTGCTATTATTCAATTTATATCTTTTAGCATTTTCCCAAACGCAGTACATAACGATATAGCCGGATTATTAATGTTTAGCTTTATTATCGTATGTCTATTATGGCTATACGGCGTAAAAGTTTTGTCGAAACATTATAATAAGATGATACAACGCTAAACTCTTACTAAGAGCGGTTCACGATTTAATATAATACGCTCGATAAATGTAGCAACACTAATAATATACCCAATTACATACTTATCTCTCCGGATATTAGTACCCAATTCCTATCACAATATGTAGAAACGTCTTCAATAGATTCAAATATATCTTTCAGAGAAATAGGGGTAAGAGGAGTCGAGTCTTGAACCTCTATTCTACCTATATGAAAGAAACGTTGCCCCTCGTTAATCCAGCCTGATTCTTTTAAATAATTTTCTAAATTTGTAACTGCTTTACACATTGTCTCTCCTGATTTAGATACGAAAGAAACACATCCTTTTATCATTTCTTTAATAAACTGCTTTGTAGGAGACATATTTACTTCTTTAAATCCACTATTTTTATGCTGTTCAAATAATAGTTTTGTAGGCTTTTTATTATTATAGTTTTTTTGAAACTGATGCTTAATTCCGTCACCATGCTCAATAAAAAATTCAATGGATGGCTTTATATGATCACATGGATTATCTATTGTACCTTGCTTTGATACTGCCGTAAAATCAGGGGCTACTTTTATTGGAGCTACTTTTACCATAGAAAATAAATTTGTTAAGTTTAAAAGCATAACTAATCCGGGTAATTTCATAATTAAATCCTAAATATTAAAAAACATTAATTAAGAAGCTTACTGGAAATTAAAAAAGTTACTACTAATTATTAAATATATATTATAAATATTTAATAATTGTGATTTTTAAAACAAATAATTCTTTATAGTTTTAGTATTTTTTTGAATCCCCGCTTTTGCAGGGAGGCTTTGTTATAACGCTGAGTTTTGAAATTCCTCTCCTGCTAATTCTGTATCAAGCAAATCAAAAGCCTCATCCAAGCACTTATATACTGCATTTTCTTGAGCTACTTCCGAATAATCTTCGATTAACCCTAGATTTTGACAAGTGGTAACAAGTTTAGCTTTTAAACCATAACTCTCTTGATTTTCAATATAATCTAATATTATTTTTGAAACAGATTGGCTGCTATCTTTTGCTTTTTCATATTTATTTTTTAAGTTCTGTAATCTATCAACATATACTCTTAACGTCTCTACTTCTTTACTTTGATATATTAAGCCCTCTATTTTTTCAATTCGTTTTATTAACCGCTCTGCCTTTTCATGCGGTTCTTTACATTGTCTTACTAAATTTGCTTTTGTAAAATTAGTATTAGCATTATTATGTATTAATAGTGAAAGAATAATTTTGTTTTCTACTGAGTTACGACCACAGTAATGTAATATTTCACTCATCTGTTTATAGTCATTCACCCTAGCACCATATTCAAGTAACATTTTGGCTTTTTCAAAATTACCTGTAACATCTAAAGCAGTATTACCATTCTCATCTTGTATATTAGGATCAATATTTTTTTGAAGTAACTCTTTAAGGTCGGCTAAGTCAGTTACATAATGTAGGGTACTTTTGTTTTCTGTGCTATCTACCGCATCAAAACTAACATCTTTACTGTTCTTACTATTAAGATTATTGTTAATACTAATACGTAAATCATGAAACACATCTGGAACGGTTTTACATTTTTTTTGTATTACTCCCCTTTCCTATACAAGATTTAAAAACATTTATTAACTTAGAAATTTTAGGCATAGTTATCTTCTTTT
>NZ_CBCDJS010000071.1:0-6827 GCF_965035265.1 Rickettsia sp. | reverse complement strand
TATAAATAATTCTATTTTTACTTGGTACCATTACGGCAAAAAACTGCCCTAAAAGTGCTATTAAAATCAAAGTTATTTCAGGAAGTAACAGTAGCATATAAAACTAATATTATTTATGGAAATATAGATATTAGTAAATAAATCATTTTTTATCAACAAACTTATATATAATATTATAATCTATTAAAAAATTTGCAATTTTATATAATTATAGGTTATATTGTTGCTGCTTGTATTTTTAATTTAAAGTTTAACCGATCAATGTATTTATTATCATTTATATTAGGAGGATTAAATACATTACTCCGTCAGTTACGTTTATCTATTAGCTCTATAGAGTTTTATAAAGGCGTATATAGAAACTATCAAGGATATGGAATAAGATATTTATTTACCGTATCTTTTATTACATCAATAATTTATTGCATTTTTATATTAAATTACGTAATAACTTTAAAAGATTACTTTAACGGAATACAATCATCAAAAGTTACAGATAATATTGAATATATTATTAATCAATTACCGGAAATTAAATATAATAATTCAAAAATTTCAGTTGAAGAAGTAGAACCTATATATTTATATAGTAAAAATAACAATAAAATAGTCGTCATTGATACAAAAAATCAAGTTTCTAACAAAGAAAAAAGCAAAATACCGTTTGTACTTGAAGATAATAAGCTGAAGATAAATTTAATTGTTGCCAATACTAAGAAAAATTTTCCAAGTACTGTTAACTATTCTGAGATATTCAAGCAAAATGAAGTAATTTTAACTCCTGAAATAATAAAAAAGTATTTTGCCGATAATTTATTACATGCACCAAATTTATTTATTTATTTTGGTATGCCGGCTATTATATTATTTTGGTTTGTAACGTTCTTATTAGAGAGAAGTATTGTAGTGTTGTTAGTGTATAGCTTAGCTAATTTACTTACCGTTAAAACTTCAATACAAACTTCTATAAGGTTAGTAATGTTTTCAAGCGGAGTTCCGATAATATTACAACCGGTTATTATTATATTAATACCGGAATTAAGCATATTATTACAGCTACTACAAATGTTTACAACTTGTTTAGTATTTATCGCCATTTGGCAAATTAACAAGAGCCTATCGAGTCATATATAAGAAAAATCGGTTATCATATGATATGTGATTTTAAATCCTCAATTTACTAAAAAAACAGCCTATTATTAAAAAATTACTAAAAAAATAAAAGTTTTTATTGTTAAAATGAAACCTAAAATTATTTATTTATAACTTTAGGTAATTCAAATGAGCAAAGAAAAAAAGAAAGTAAGGTTTGCAGAAGAGCCCCAAGTTAAAGAATTTTCTCAAAATCAAGAAGCAACAGAAGTAAACCTTATAAAAGGAAGAGTAATTAATATTTATGATAAAGGCGGCTACTTAAAGCCAGATCAATTAGTAATTCATGAAAGAGAAGCTACCGGAGTAAAAAATGTTGAAGTAAAGAGAAATCTAAATTTCTTTCAACAAATTTTTGCTGCAGTAGGTTTTATAAAGGACACAAAAATAATCAAAGAAGAATTTACTTATACTACCGGCGATATACAAGGAATATTAAAGGATAACGGTAAATTTATTAATAATCCTGAAGAAATTAGAAAATTTGTGAATGAAAATAGAGATATTCAAATTGCGGATATTGATGGTATCGGTATTGGTAATTTAAATCATCAAGGTAAAATACAAATTAATTCAAAGCTTGGATTAAATAATGAAAAAATTATCCTTTATAAGGATGGTCAATTAGCTGCTATTGAAAGAAAAGGTCAACTTATAAATCAAGAAGGAGAGCCTTTATACAAAGATAACTTAGTCCAAAAAGATAATAAAGTTTATTTAGTCGGAGACGCCGGAAGAAATATTAATACACCTTTTAGAGACCCAAAAACTAGAGCTAGAGATAATTGGAATAGATTAATCGATAAGTTTAAGCATGCTTTAATACCAGAAAAACATGAATTAGGAAAATTAAACGATGCTATAGTAGATTCTGTAAGAGTTAAAGTAGTACAGCAAGATCGTTATCTTCAAGAAATAGCTCAAGGTAAACATAAAGTAAATCTAGAAGAATTGAATATGTTAAAAATGAGTGCTGAAGAGCATAAAACTTGTCAATTATCATATAATAATTCTGCCCAAACCTTACTTGATGCTAGAGGAAAAGTAGCAACTACTACTGGTAAAGAGAGTAAAGGTATGAAAAATGTTCAAGCATTTGTAATGGGAAAAGATGGAGCAATTTATATAGCTCCTCATAAAGGGGTTTATGAAGCTGATAAAACAATACCTAATCTTACTCATGCTTCGTTTTTAGGAGGAATACCAGCAGAAACTGCGGGTATTATTGGTATAAATGATAGGGGAAAAATTGATTACCTTAGTAATAATAGCGGTCATTATCAACCTGAAGCCTTAGATATGTACCGTGCTATAAAAAAAATACAAGAAACTATGCCTGGTGCTTTAGATAAAAATTGTCAAATCGATATTCAAGGGCATCAACGAGTACTTGTTAATGATTTTGTAAAAAATATGGAAACCAAAGTAGGTTTCGGAAAAAATGCTAAAACTCATTATGAAAAACTAAGAGAAGAAAGAATGGAGAGAATTAAAAATTATCAAACTAATTTAAAAAATATTGCTGCTTCTTCAAAGCCTAAAGCTAAAAATAGAACAACAAACAGGGGGCGTGGATAATAAAAATTATTTACAATACTCTGCCTTTTTTTATAGCACCAGACATTTTTTAAAAAGCTCTCGATGTCATCCCTGCGAAAGCGGGAAAGTCTTGTTGCGTGGATCAATTTCACCGCTGTCATCCCGTGATTTATTCACGGGATCCAGTAAAAATTAGTATTTTTATTATTTTCTGGATACCGTGGTCAAGCCACGGTATGACACCGAGTGCTTTTTTATATCCACACAACAATGCCTCGCGGGAATGATATAAAGTAAAAATTGTCCGGTACTATACTTTTTTTCCACTTCCACTATATTTCATACAATTAAACTTTATATTAACAAGCTAATTTTTCATTAATTATTATAATTATATACTTGACTAAATTACTTGGGTATTGTAGATATAAAACAATTTTAAGTTTTAATAGGTTAGTCATATGATGCTGACGACAAAAGGAAGATATGCCGTAATGGCAATACTTGAAATGGCTTCAAAATCACGTGCCGAACCGGTTACTTTGAATGAAATTTCCATAAAACAAAATATATCGATTAACTATTTAGAGCAGATATTTGCTAAGCTTAAAAAAGCTAATTTAGTTAAGGCTATTAGAGGGGCTAAAGGAGGATATATTTTAATAGGTAACCTAGAAGAAATAAAAATTTCCGATATTATGGACGCTGTTAATGAAAACTTTATAATGACTACCTGCTATAAAAAATCAGTTAAAACTTGTGTACCTGATACAATAAAATGTAATTCGCATAAATTATGGAAAGGGCTTGGAAAGCATATTAGAGATTATTTTGAAAATATATCGATTAAAGATGCTTTAGAGCTAAGTATTATTTAAATATATGATATATTTAGACCACAGTGCTACTACTTCTATCAATCCTAGAGTTAAGGAATTCATAATAAGTTTGATGGACAAGGAGCTTAACCCTTCATCAATACATAGATCAGGTGTATTTGCTAGGAATGTTATAGAAGAAGCTCGTTTTCAATTAGCTGCAGCTCTTGGGGCGTCCTCTAGGGAATATAATATTACTTTTACTTCATCCGGAACGGAGAGTAATAATTTAATAATGAAAAATTTTTATGACGGTGATATTTTCATATCGGCTATTGAACATTTATCGATCTATAACCATATAAAGCATGCTCCAAATATTAAAGTTATAAAAGTTGATAATCAAGGTTTGCTTGATCTAGAGCATCTAGAAGAATTATTGTCACAAAGTAGTGCTACAAAAAAATTAGTATCTATAATGATGGCTAATAATGAAAGCGGGGTACTGCAAAATATATTTGAAATAAGTAAAATAGCTAAAAAATATAAGGCAAAATTTCATAGTGATTTAGTGCAAGCTTTTAGTAAAATACCAACATATATCAAAGATTTAGGATTAGATTTTGCTACAATCTCAGGACATAAAATAGGAGGTGGGCAGGGAGGAGCTGCTTTAATTTCTACTTCTCGCTTTCAGCTTACTCCGATAATTATCGGTGGTGGGCAAGAAAAAAATGTGCGCTCAGGTACAGAGAATGTTATAGCAATTGCAGGTTTTGGTTTAGCGGCTGAATTAATGAGAAAAAATATAATAGAGAATTATATAAAAATCAAAAGCTTACAGGAAATATTAGAGAAAAAATTAAAAGAATATCCAAACGTAAATATTGTTAGTAATAACGTAGCTAGGTTACCTAATACTACTTTATTTACTGTACAAAATACAGATGCACAAGTGAAATTAATAGGTTTTGATTTACGTAATATTTGCGTAAGCTCTGGCTCTGCTTGCTCATCAGGAAAAATATCTAAATCGTACGTATTAACCAATATGGGCATGAGTGAAGAAGAGGCAAAATCTTCGATTAGAGTATCGCTTAGTCATACTAATACGGTAAACGATATAGAAGCTTTTATAGAAGCTTTTGAGGAGGTGTATGATGTCATTCCAGCATAGACCATACCCTTTTTTCTGTCATCCACTTGATCGCGGGATCCAGTTAAAAATACTAACATTGTTAGTATTTTTATTGTTTTTATGGACCCCGTGGTCAAGCCACGGGGTGACACAGTGGGTTTTACCGCTCCTCGCGATGACGAAGAACATAACAAACTATTTAACATTTATAACCATATGAACTCACAATTAAACAGTCCAATTTTGCCTATATATATGGATTATCAGGCGACGACTCCAATAGATCCAAGAGTAATGGAAGCAATGCTGCCGTATTTTACTACTAAGTTCGGTAACCCTCATTCACGAAGCCATTCTTTCGGCTGGGAAGCAGAAAACGCTGTTGAAGAGGCAAGAGCCAAGGTAGCAAAGTTAATAGGAGCAGACGCTAAAGAAATTATTTTCACTTCCGGTGCAACTGAGTCTAACAACCTTGCAATAAAGGGAATAGCAAAATTTTATGGTAACAAAAAGAATCATATCATTACTGTATTAAGTGAGCATAAATGCGTACTTGATGCTTGCAGACATTTAGAACAAGAAGGAGTGAAAATCACATACTTACCAGTTAAATCAAATGGAATAATTGACTTAGAGGCTCTAAAAAATGCCATTACCGATCAAACTATGTTAGTATCCGTTATGGCGGTTAATAATGAAATAGGCGTGATCCAGCCTTTGAAAGAAATCGGGAAAATATGCCGTGAAAGAGGCGTTTTCTTTCACTCCGATATTGCTCAAGGTTTTGGTAAAATTCCAATTGACGTTAACGAGTTTAATATTGACCTTGCAAGTATCTCAGGGCATAAAATTTATGGACCAAAAGGAGTAGGTGCATTATATGTAAGAAAAAAACCTCGTGTACGTGTTACGCCGCTGATCAACGGTGGTGGGCAGGAAAGAGGCATGCGTTCAGGTACGCTGCCGACTCCTTTAATTGTAGGGCTTGGCACGGCTGCTGAAATAGCGTATAATGAGATGGAAAAAGATACTAAGCATGTAAATTACTTGTTTGACAGGTTTTTGAACAATATAAACATCCGAATTTCCGAAGTTTATTTAAACGGCGATAAAGATCAAAGATATAAAGGCAATCTAAATTTAAGCTTTGCCGGGGTAGAGGGAGAGTCAATTATTCTTGCCATTAAAGATTTAGCGGTTTCTTCCGGCTCTGCTTGCACTTCTGCCTCTTTAGAGCCGTCATATGTTTTACGTTCCATGGGAATCGGTGAAGAGCTTGCCCATACTTCGATTAGGTTTGGCATAGGCAGATTTACTACCGAGCAGGAAATTGATTACGCAGTAGATTTAATATGTTCAAAAATCGATAAGTTAAGAGAATTAAGTCCTCTTTGGGAAATGATGCAAGAGGGGATTGATTTAAAGAAGATTAAATGGGCTGTACATTAATTAATGTCATTTCTGTGTAGCTTCTATGTCATTCCCGCGAAGGCGGGAATCCAGTATAAAGCGAGATAAGTCGAGCTTTCAATTTTTAAAACTTGCTGCGTTTATGCTTTTTTTGGATTCCCGCCTTCGCGGGAATGACATATACAACGGTAAAAGACACAATTAACAATTAAATTTTAGAGAATAACAATGGCTTATAGCAAAAAAGTGATAGATTATTATGAAAACCCTCGTAATGTCGGGTCACTTGATAAAGAGAAAAAAAACGTCGGTACGGGACTTGTTGGAGCTCCTGCTTGCGGTGATGTTATGAAGCTACAAATCGAGGTAGACGATGACGGGATTATTACGGATGCTAAATTTAAAACATTCGGTTGCGGTTCAGCTATTGCTTCAAGTTCTTTACTAACAGAATGGGTTAAAGGAAGATCGATAAATGATGCCGGAAAGATTAAAAATACTGAAATAGCAAAAGAATTGTCGCTGCCGCCTGTAAAATTACATTGTTCACTCCTTGCTGAAGATGCAATAAAGGCAGCCATAGCCGACTACAAACAGAAAAAAGAAAACAGTAAAAAATGAAAAATGTTATTTCATTAACCGATTCTGCTGCAAAGCAAGTAAAATTACTAATAGAAAAACGAGCCAAGCCTACCTTTGGCATTAGGGTAGGGGTTAAAGCCGGCGGTTGTGCCGGTCAAACTTATTACGTTGAGTATGCAGATAGTAAA
>NZ_CBCDJS010000070.1:0-6937 GCF_965035265.1 Rickettsia sp. | reverse complement strand
ATTCCATTCAAGTATTGGGTATAAAAAACCTATGAATGTTTATCTGGATTACGTACAACATTATGAACAAATAGCAGCTTAATTTTAAGCAACATTACCAAGTACATTGTTCATATATTTTGTCTTGATTTTTCAGGCCATTATATTTTAACTAATAAATATATGTGGTTTAAGCTTAAGGATAATCAAGAGAGTCAATCATTAATAGATAGTGAATTAATTAAACAAATAAAAGAAATGTTAGAAAGAGGGTATCTATCGTTTATTTCAAAACTTAAAGATTTAGATGATATAATACCATTATTACATGAGGATGAGAAAACAAAACATAGTTGGAATATACCGTATACAGGGGGGCAGACAATAGAATTTTTAGCAATAATAAATTATATTTTAGGAAGAAAACAGGAGGCAATAAAAATAATAGAAAATTATCTTACTAAAATTCCAAAATTTGCTGAAACTCTAGAAGAATTAAAAGAACAAATGCAAAACAATACGCCTCATCCAGCAAATGTAAAATATCTTACACTTATGCCTAAAATTTAATCTATGCTTAAAGTATAAATACAGCAAATTTTTGAAATTAAAAGCTCGATTTATCTCGCTTTATGCTGGATTTCTGCTTCCGCAGGAATGACACCGAGCACTTTTTTCTTGAACCATTCAACAACGCCGGTCACACGAACTAGGCGACAGTGAGCGGTCACTCCTCACGTATGTCTATATACGCTGCGGTTCGAGGTGAAGTGTCTCCGGAGGGAACCCTCTCTAAACCCTCGTTTCCGAAAAGGTCTACTGAATTAATGATTCAAATTCTTTTACGACGGCTTGATAAAGTTTCCGTTTGAAAGGAATTATAATGGATAATAGCTCGTCAAGTGATGCCCAGCGCCATTGGTCGAATTCGGGATTAGGCATATTTATATTAATGTCTTCATTATTCCCGGTAAATCTAATTAGAAACCAGCGTTGTTTCTGCCCACGAAAATTACCGTTCCACAATTTAGGTATTAAAAAGCTTGGTACATCATAACTATACCAGCATTTGCTTTCAGCAATAATATATCCTTTATCGCTTCCTATTTCTTCTAACATCTCACGCATTGCTGCAATACTTGGAGTTTCGCCGGGAACTATCCCACCTTGCGGCATTTGCCATGCAGATATTTTTGTATCTATTCTTTTACCGACGAATATGTGGTTATCGGCATTTAATATCATCATGCCGACCCCTGGTCTATATGGTAAATCAAGATGTTTTTTGGAAGAATTTCTCATTATTTTTTTTACTTTAAAAAATCAATTATAATTTTACTACTTTATTTTTACCTGTTGTTTTAGCTTCATACATAGCTTTGTCAGCACGTTCAATGAAAGATTCTATTGATTCTTCTTTTTTATATTCCGTAACCCCGATTGAAATAGTTTTTTTTAAAGGTTCAATTTGATCTTCAATGGGAAAATCCATATATTCTATTTTAACTCTAACTCTCTCCGCAGTTTCAATCGCTTTAGAAATATCTATATCCGTTAAGAGTATAGTAAATTCTTCACCGCCGAATCTTGCTATTAAGTCTGTTACTCTGAGAGTATTCTTCAAAATACGGGATACAATTGTTAAAACCTTATCGCCTGCTTGATGACCGTAAGTATCGTTTACATGTTTAAAATTGTCGATATCGCACATAAGTAAATATAATTTTATACTTTCTTTATTAGCTTTCTCAATCATTTGTTTGAGGTGTATATCGAAATAGCGACGATTAAATAAGCCGGTTAAGCCGTCTTTGGCTGCTAAATTAACACTTTGTTCAAGATCATTACGTAAATTATCTTGATATTGCTTACGCCTTAATTGTGTTCTAATTCTAGCAAGCAATTCGCTTTCTTCTATAGGATAAACGAAATAATCATTAATACCGAGTTCAATACCTTTCACAACCAAAGGCATACCGTCTTCATCAATTTGTAAAATTATTACAACGCCGCTTATTTCTGCTTTGCCTCTTAAAATAACACTGATTCTTAAAGGATCTTCATTTTCGAGCGTACTACTGATAATTACTAAATCGGGTGTATATTCATTTATAATATCTAATTCATCGGAATTACTTATCACCTTTACGTTTTGGGTAATCTTAAGTAACATTTGTTTTATATTTTTAGCTTGTACTACATCATCATTAATTAGTAATATTTTTTTATCTGCAAAAGTGTCATGCATTTCAATATTTGTTACGCCTAATAATGCATTAGTGCTATTACGAAGCTTTAACTCATCAATTAAGCTTTTCATTCTAGATAGCGATTTAAGTCTTACAAATAAAGCAGTATCGTTAATAGGCTTTGTTAAAAACTCATCAGCTCCTGCTTCAAGACCTTTAACTCGATCATCAATATCGGAAAGTGCAGTTACCATTACAACCGGTATATGAGTAGTTTCCGAATTGGTTTTTATAATCTTACATACCTCAAATCCATCCATTTCCGGCATCATAACATCAAGTAGTATAATATCAATTTTTTCCTTTTTCAGAATTGCTAATGCTTCTTTGCCGCTATTTGCAGTAAGAACCGTATAATACTCTTTTAAAAGTTTGGCTGTTAGTAATTTAATATTGGTTTCTATATCGTCTACTACTAATATTGTGGTCATAAGATTAAATTCTTGTTTTTAAAGGAAATAATTTGTATATTTATACTTTAATTTTAAGTCTTAAATGTATAATATATGAAAATTTCAGCAAATTCAATTAGAACAGGTAACATATTAGTTTATAATAATGATTTATGGGTTGTAAGTAAAACGCCGGAACATACACAACCTGGGAAAGGTGGAGCTTATGTACAAGTTGAGATGAAAAATTTAAAAACAGGTACAAAGCGTAACGATAGATTCAGTTCTTCCGATTATTTAGAAAAAGCCGAACTTGAGCAAAAAGATTATCAATTTTTATATTTTGAAGGTGATGATTTAGTATTGATGGATACAAAACATTTTGATCAAATAAATGTTTCCAAGAAAATTTTAGAAGAAAAATTACCTTTCTTAACTGAAAATATGGTTGTTAAAGTCGAATTTTATAATGAAAAGCCTTTAAATATTGAGCTTCCTCCAACTGTTATACTTGAGATTAGTGAAACTGATCCGATAATAAAAGGAGCAACCGCTACTGCTTCTTATAAACCGGCAATTTTAACAAACGGCATTAAAGTTAAAGTGCCGCAATATTTAGAAATAGGAGAAAGAATTGTTGTTAAAACTGATGATATGACATATGTCGAGCGAGCGAAGTAAGCTGTTTTATTGAACTATGGATGTCGTTCCTAGGTAAAAACGACGTTGTTACATGGATCGAAAAGCACACTCGATGTCATTCCCGCGTAGGCGGGAATCCAGCATAAAGCAAGATAAATCGAGCTTTTAATTTCAAAAATTTGCTGTATTTATACTTTTTTCTGGATTCCCGCCTGCGCGGGAATGACATAAAATGAGCCATGCAACAACGCTTCTAAAAGCGTAAATGACACAATAAATTAACTATTAAAATCAAATGCAACCTATAACTAATTTATTAATTAATGCCCTGCGTAAAGCTGTTAAGTTTTTGCACAGAGATTTTTTAGAACTCGAAATGCTACAAAAAAATTCTGTAAGAAATGAAGAATTTTGTAGGCGATCTTATTTAAGATTAAAAACTTTATTATGTGAAGAATTACAAAAACATACACAAGATTTATTTTTTCCTGAAGATCAATTTGATTTAAATAATAATTATGAAAGTGTTTTTTTAGTGAATCCTATAGATAGTCCAAATAATTTCGCTAGAAGCATACCTTTTTTTGCGGTATCTATAACTTATTTAAAAAAAACTCAAGGAGCTTTATCTCCAAGTTCTACAGTAATATACTTCCCAGTTCTTAATGAAATTTATTATGCTGAAAAAGGTAAAGGAGCTTGGGTAGAAAAAAATAATTTAAACTCTAATGATCAAAGATTAAGACTTAGAGTCTCCGATAATGACGATTTAAAGAATTGTTTGGCAATTATTGAAGGTTTAAATTATGATAATTTGGAGGAGATAGATAATATTAGATCTTTTGGCTCTCCTTGCTACGGGGCTATGCTTGTAGCTTCAGGTAAAGCGGATTTAATATGTTTATCATTATTAAATTTTACGTTATATTATGCGTTTGAGCTTCTTATTAAGGAAGCAGGCGGGATAATTATAGATTCTAGCGATAAATTTATATATTCAAATCGCTATATTGCTAAGAGGCTATCAGTAAATAAATTTTAATTGATAATTAAAAAGATTTTATAGCGAAAATTAATAAGATTTTGGAAGGAATAGTAGTTCCTATTTCAAGAAAATCTTATAATTTGTAGTAAAAAAGCATTTAATTAGCTTTAAAATAATTCATGCAGTAGCCTCTTAGACAAGAAATTATTTTAGATTTGCATTTTTATTGTTAGAATATAATAATATTAATATAATTATTAATTCATAAAGTTATGGCACATTATAAAGAGTTTGAATTTGACTGCGATTTTGGTGGACAAAGAGCCAAGTTTAGGTTTTATATAGGTACGCCGCAAGAAGGGCATCATCCGCTGCAATTTCAAGCAAAATGGTTATCTGACGAAAGAGGCGGTACTATTCCTGATGAGGTTATGAAAGCAATATCACAGCTAAATGATCTTGCCAAAAAAAACGGTGTCCCGCTTCCGGATTTATGCGTATATGCTCTTGGTTCTGCTCAAGAAGCTCAAACTACCCCTCAAGAAGAAGATGAAGACGAGAATGAGAAGCAAGAAGATAAAGCCGAGCAGGCATAGTTAAAATAATAAGGAGATTCATAGAGATTAAAATGAAACAATATAATGATTTATTTAAAATTATTCACCGCGAGGGATATATATTCATTGCTAGTTTTGCATTAGTAAGCTTTTTATTGGCATCATTTAATGAAAAACTTGGTTGTATTGGGTTTATTGCCACTGCATGGTGTATTTACTTCTTTCGTAATCCCGATCGACATGTTCCTATAAACGATGATCTGGTAATAAGCCCTGCAGATGGAGTAATTCAAGAAATCAAAGAAGCATTGCCGCCGCCGGAATTAGGGCTTGGTGATGTGGAAATGATTAGAGTTAGTATTTTTCTAAATATTTTTAATGTTCATGTTAATAGAATTCCAGCAAACGGAAAAATTTTAGCACTTCATTATAATCCCGGAAAGTTTTTTAATGCTTCGCTTGATAAAGCCAGTGTTTATAATGAGCGTCAATCAGTATTAATGGAAACTGATCAAGGACAAAAAATTGTTTTTGTTCAAATAGCCGGACTTATAGCAAGGCGTATAGTTTGTGATTTAGAAGAGGGTAATGAAGTTAAAACGGGCGAGCGATACGGTATAATTCGTTTTGGTAGTAGAGTAGATGTTTATCTACCGTTGAAAACAGCTTTATTAGTGAGTAAAGGGCAGACTGCTATAGGCGGTGAAACTATCATTGCTGATTTTGGACGTAAAAAAACAGCAGAATTTAAGTTTGAGAGAAAGTAGTTACTCGTCATTGCGAGGAGAATTACAAGGTAATTTGTACGTCCGCAATCTCAGGAGTTTGTTTTATGAGATTGCCACGCTCCTTGCAGTCGCTCGCAATGACGTTTTTTATACCATACATTTTGAGTATTAAAATTGTTAAAAATTCGTAAGCCTATAATAACTAAGCCTGTACCTATAATAAAATTAATTCCCAACTTTATTACGTTGCTTGGGCTTGTAACCGGCATGAGTTCTATAAAATTTGCTTTAGATAGCAGATGGGAGCTTGCGGTATATTGCATTATAGTAGCAGCAATTATTGACGGTATCGATGGTAGAATAGCAAGGATGCTAAATGCAACCAGCCCATTTGGTGCAGAACTTGATTCATTATGCGATTTTGCTAATTTTGGTATAGCTCCTGCTTATCTAATATATTTATGGTCTTTTCAACAATATGAGTATAAAGTATTTTCATCAGCAGTAATGCTGTTATTTATAGTGTGTATGGCTTTGCGTTTAGCTCGCTTTAACGTTGGTATTTCTCAACCAAAACAAGATAAAAAAGCTGAATATTTTTTTACCGGTGTACCTGCTCCATGCGGTGCGTTACTCGCTTTAATGCCTGTAATGATAGATTTTGAAATCGGTACGCTATTAAATATCAATACCCGTACTCACACTATAACAATTAATATATATTTAGCTATTATAGCTTTTCTACTTGCTAGTAGACTCCCTACAATCTCAACAAAAAATTTAAGTATTAAACCTGAGTATTTATCCCTTGCAATGATTTTAGTTGCTATTGTTATTATAAATCTTATCATATATCCATGGTATTCAATGCCATTAATTGCAGTTATATATATTCTTTCTATACCAATTTGTTACTTTTTTAAACATAGAGGATACCTAGGTTCTGTGAAGGAAAATTAAATTAATCTATTTTTGCTCTTTTTTGCTACAAATTATAAGATTTTTTTGAAATAGGAACAACTATTACTGCAAAAATCTTATTAATTTTCACTCAAAAATATCTAAAAATACAAATAATTTAATTTTCCTTCACAAAACCTACAAAGTTAATTTTAAATCTAATTAGAATAACTTTGTAAGCACTCTTTAAACTTAATGCAAATTAATTATGTTGAATATCTCACAAATTATCCTAAAATATAAGCATCACCCATTCGCTAAATATATACTTAGTATAGTTCTAGTAATATTTATTTATTTTGGATATAGAATTTATGTTTGGGCAAATACACAATCCACGGATAATGCTTATATTGATGCAGATATTTCAAATGTTAGTGCTGAAGTTAGCGGTGTTTTAACTAATCTATCGGTAACCAATAATACTAAAGTTAGTAAAGGTGAT
>NZ_CBCDJS010000069.1:0-6971 GCF_965035265.1 Rickettsia sp. | reverse complement strand
CCGAAGGGCAGTAAATGGCGTTACAGAAGAACTACGAATAATAAGTATATACAGACTGTTTCGAGTAGGATTAAGTGATGTCATACCGCGACTTGATCGCGGTATCCAAAAAATTAATATTTATTATATAGATACCGCGATCAAGTCGCGGTATGACAACTTATTTATGAAACAAATTTTGGAAAAATGGAAACCTGCAATTAAAAGTCTGATATTTTGGAATGTTTGTAGTAAAAATACAAAAACCCGATTATTAATTGTTATTTGCAGTTTTTCTTTTCTTTTTTGTACTTTATCTTACAGATTGATAATCGTTGCTACGAATGTTTACGATAAAAATCCTAATTCTTTCAAAAAAAATTCCCAATTTAGAAAAGAAATAGTTGACCGAAACGGTAATTTATTAGCAGTTAACCTACCTTCTGCCTCGTTATTTGCTAATCCGCAAATAGTACTTGATCCTGAAACTTCCGTAAAAAGGCTAGCTGAAATTTTACCTGATATTAATAAAGCTAAATTACTTGCGGAACTTAAATCAAATAAAAGCTTTATATGGGTAAAAAGAGATTTATTACCTAGTCAGCAAGAAAAAATAACTAGCCTTGGATTACTTGGTTTTGATTTTGAAGAAGAGCAAAAACGAATTTATACCTTTTCTAATTTATTGTCGCATGTTGTGGGTTATGTAGGTAGAGACTCGGTAGGGCTTAGTGGCTTAGAACTCGCTTACGATAAATATTTAACTAATTCCGATCATGAATTAAATGAACCAAGGGATAGGAAAGAGCCGCTTAAATTATCGATTGATATAAGACTGCAAAGTATTTTAAGTGAGGAGATTGATAAAACTTTAAAGCAATTTAATGCTATAGGAGCAGTAGGTATTATTGCGAATCCTAATAACGGAGAGATTTTAGCGTTAGTAAATAAGCCTGATTTCGATCCTCATCATCCGAGTTTAGCAAAATCGGAGGAGCTGTTTAATACAGCAAGTCTCGGTATTTACGAAATGGGTTCGGTGTTTAAAGCATTAACTATGGCAGTCGGTTTTGATACCGGTGCAATAAATATGAATGACGCTTATGACATTAGTTACATGAAAGTAGGAGGATTCCAGCTTAAGGATTATACGCCAAGGCAAGGGTGGCATAGTGTGCCTGAGATTTTCCTGCATTCTTCAAATATCGGCACAAGTCAAATTATGCTTGAAATCGGTAAAGGTAATTTTAAAAAATATCTAAAAAAATTAGGCTTATTAGATCAGTTACAAATAGAATTACCTGAACGAGGTACTCCCTTATTTCCTTCCGAGAAAAGATGGAATGAACTAACTAGTGTTACTATGTCTTACGGTTACGGTATTTCAATTAGCCCTTTGCATTTTGTTAGAGCAATGTTACCGGTTGTTAACGGCGGTACTTTATATGATCTTACTTTATTAAAAAGAAAGGATGAAAAAGTAATAGGCACAAAAGTTTTTAGTGAAAATACCTCTACCCAAATGAAGAAATTATTTAGATCGGTAGTAAAAGACGGTAATGGTAAAAGAGCAGAAGTCAAAGGTTACCTTGTCGGGGGTAAGACAGGTACGGCAGAGAAACTTTCACAAGGTGTTGGTGGCAAAAAGAAATATTTAAAAAATAGTAGAGCTTCATCGTTTTTAGGTATGCTGCCCGTATCTAACCCGCAATATGTTATTTTTATTAGATTTGATGAGCCAAAGCCAACTAAAGAAAGCTTTGGCTTTGCAACGGCAAGTTGGACGGCTGCCCCTACTGCCGGTAGAGTGTTTGAGCGTATGATATCTTTATATGGCTTAGAACCGATAGAACAAAGTGAGGAAGAAAGTTGAAAATATAGAAGTAAGTTAATCTTTTTTATAAGCTCAAAAAGAAGGTTTTTATGTCAAAAAATGAAAATATAACAGATAAAACTAGTATACCTATCCCACGGCTTAAGTCTTTTGATCCTACGATAACAAGAAATAACATTATATCAAAACAACTATTTACATCCACAAGCTCTGATATACAAGAAGAATTAGAGTTTAGCGGTAATGATAAAAGGCCTAACTCTAGCTGTTGTGAGATATTGTAGATTCTGTATTCATATTTTAAAACTGTACAAAATGGAAAATTAATTTATATTTTGTACATGAGCGTTATACCGTGGCTTGACCACGGGATCCAGTTAAAATGACCTGTTTATATGGATTCCGCGATCAAGTCGCGGAATGACAACTAATTGTAGTATAACACAGTACAAAACACATAACAAAAAACTATTCATGTTAAAAATAAAACAGGACATATATAAAAATAGCTTACAAATAACATTAAAATTGCTGCTTGCTTTGCTATGTTTTTTTATAATATTATTTCCGTTGGTGAGTTATAAAATAGGCATTCAAAGTAGAATTTTTCCGGCGATAGAAATTATATTTATTTATTATTTTATGTCGTTATATTCCTTAAATATTTTTGGAATATTTTTTCTCGGATTATTGATAGATCAAATAAGCGGTATGCCTATCGGTACAAATTCGTTAGTTTTTTTATCTGCATATATAATTTATAAATTATCTTCAAAATTTTTTATAGCTAAAAACTATTTGATAAATTTTGTTGTTTTTTGTGTTTATTGTTTATTTATATTGAATTTTAAATATTTATTAGTAACAATCAAGAAGCTAGAAGCAGACGGATATTTGATAATTTTCTTTCAATTTTTAACAACTATATTTTCTTATAATGTGGTTCGTCTTATACTTGATTCCCCTCTGAATTACTTTAAAAAGTATGCTAAATAAAAAAATACTCCATGGTGAGTTAATTTCACGAAGGGCTTTTATAATCGGAGTAGGTAAACTCGGATTTTTATCGCTGCTTGGAATAAGAATGTTTTATTTACAGCTTATTAAAAGTGAAGAATATAAGACTTTATCAGATAAGAATCGTATTATTTTTGTGTTACTTCCTCCTAGTAGAGGAAGGATTTATGATTTAGAAGGCAATATTTTAGCTACTAATAAACCATGTTATCAGCTAGTAATAGATAGGAGCATTAATAATAATTATAGGGATGAATTAGAAATAATTAGTAATATTTTAAATTTATCTCCAGAAAAATATAATTATATCAAACAAAAGATTAAAAAATCTAGTCGTCACACTCCTTTAATAATACTTGATCAGCTTGATTGGCAGCAAGTATCGATGATTGAAGAACAAAAGCATAAACTAACTTCAATATTTATTGATATAGGATATTTAAGATCATATCCTTTTTCAGCTACCGTATCTCATCTAATCGGTTATCTTGGTCAAATAAATGAGCAAGAGAAGCAGGAATTAAATATACATAGTTTAAGTGATTTTAATATCGGTAAATCCGGTATTGAAAAATATTACGATAACAAATTACGAGGAGAATTCGGTTATAAAAAAGTTGAAGTAAACGCTTACGGTAAACAAGTAAGAGAAATAGCAGGAACCCCTACCAAATCAGGGGAAGACATGCCTTTAAATATCGATGCTTCTCTTCAGCAAAATATACAGCAATATTTAAATCCTAAAGGTTCTTCAGCAATAGTTATGGATAGTAGAACCGGAAGCGTACTGATTTGTGCTTCTACGCCCGGTTTTGAATCGAATAATTTTAGTAAATTATCAGAAAGTTATTGGCAAAGTTTAACAAGCGATCCTTATAAACCTTTAATTAATAAGGTAATACAAAATTCTTATCCCCCAGGCTCGGTTTTTAAAATAATTACTGTACTTGCAGCCCTTGAAGTAGGTATTAATCCTAGTAAAACAGTTTTTTGTGACGGTAGTTCTGCTCTTAATACTAATAGCTTTAGATGCTGGAATCATAACGGACACGGGACGATAGATATGATGTCTGCTTTAAAGCATTCTTGTAATATTTATATGTATGAACTAGCAAGAATAGTAGGTCCGGATAAAATTCTTGAAGTTGCAAGAGAATTTGGCTTTGGCTCAAAAACCGGTATTGATTTAGCTCCTGAAAATAGCGGGTTTGTGCCGTCAAAAGAATGGAAGAAGAAAAAATTAAAGCTTCCTTGGTCAATAGGAGATAGTTTTAATTTAGCAATCGGACAGGGATTTTTAGGAGTAACACCGATTCAGCTTGCAAGATTTATTACGGCTATTGCAAGTAACGGCAAGCTATATACGCCTAGAGTATTAAAAAATGATCCAGAGTTTTATAATGTCAATATTAAGCCTGAAAATATCAAAATAATACAGGAAAGTTTATATAATACCGTGAATGTTGCGGGAGGTACGGCGTATTATAATAGAATTTTGGGCGAAAATAGACAGCTTGCCGGTAAAACAGGTACTTCCCAAGTACAAGGCAAACTAAATGCTAAAGACGATTTAAGCCGTGACTCTATTGCTTGGGAAAGACGTAATCATGCTTTGTTTTTAGGCTTTGCTCCTTATCATGACCCTCGATATTCCGTTACTGTTTTTGTTGACCATGGAGGAGGCGGTAGTAAAGCTGCTGCCCCAATAGCTCGCAAAATCATGTCGGACGTGTTGGATAAGTATTTGTAGTTTGTGTCATAACGTGTTGTTATGTGTTATTAATTTAAATATAGGTCAAAAGATGGCAAGACTTAACTTAACTATTCCGGATGAACTAAATGATAGTTTAGCATGCTCAGCAAAAAGCTTAGATAGATCAAAAGGGTATATAGTACGTAAAGCAATTGAATATTATCTAAAGGAAATGCAAGAAGATGCGGAAGACGCTAAAATTGCTTTACAAAGAATTAACGCTCCTGATTTTAAAACTTACACTACTGACGAAGTTAGGGAGTGGTTAAAAAAGAAGAATGTTTAAAGTTATATGGGAAAATAAGGCACGTGCAGAATTAGCTGAATTGTCTTACCCTTTAAAAATACTTGATAAAGTAGAATTATATCTTGCTCAAAAACCTATAGAACTCGGTAAACCTTTAAAAGGCGAGTATAAAAGTTTATACAGATACAGGTTTGGAAATTATCGTGTAATTTATAGTGTATCTATTGAGAAATCAACAGTAACTGCTATCAAAATCGGTCACAGGGCTAATATATATTAATCTCAGACTACTCCTTATCATGACCCTCGATATTCCGTTACTGTTTTTGTTGACCATGGAGGAGGCGGTAGCACTGCTGCCGCACTTATTGCTCGTAAAATCATGTCTGATGTGTTGGATAAGTATTTATAACTCATTAAATAATTAAGTTGATTCTTACTATAATTTACCATATAACATGGTTAGAATTGAATTAGGTTAAAATATGTTGGAAGAATTAAAAGAGCTATTTTTTGAATTAGGTAGAAAAATAAATAATTGGTCAGAAAAAGAAATATTAATGGCTCAAGAAGAATGGGGAAATTGTACAGCAGAAGAAATAGTAAGTTTAGCTGCACGAAATGATTTAGTGCCTGTATTAGAAGAATTTGTTAAAAACGGAGGTGATTTACATTTTGTAATAGATGATGGTGCGGAGAAAGTAAATTTACTTAATATTGCTGCTGAAGAAGGTTCTTTAAATGTTATAAATTATTTACTGGATAATAATATTTTTACCGTGAATCAAGGAGCCTCTGAAGGAACTCATGCCCCTTTTCATTCAGCTGTTGAAGGTAATAATATTGAAGCTGCTAAGCTTTTACTGAAAAAAGGCGCAAATATTAATGCTGAATATTTGAGGCATAATATAAGCTATTCTACTGCGAACAAACTTTTTGTAGTTTATAAAGATGAAAATGATGTAGAATTTGATCACTTGGAAATGGCTAAGTTGCTTGTTAAGTTTGGCGTGCAAATACCTGATAATATTGATATGCTATGTTCTGATTCGTTAGTACAACTATATCCTACCAAGGGGCTTATTAGAGATCTGCTGCTCTCTATAAAAAAACTTGAGAATTTACAAGGTGACGATTTTGCTAATGCTTCAACTCCCGAAGTTCAAGAAATTTGGGATGCTAGAATATCTAAAAATCATTTAAAAAAGCTTGCTGGATTTATTGAAAAGAAGTTTAGCAAAGAAAGTACTATAGAACATACAGAATATGCTGCTTTTAGAGAATATAGTAGTTTGACAAAGCATAAAAAAGAAGTATTAGAAATACTATTAGCACAAAAGAATTTTAATTCTGATGATCTTATAAAAGTAGATAATTATATAAAAGCTCATTTTTTTGAAATAGCTTGTATAGCTAAAGACTTTACAGGTACTGCTTTTGAAGCAATAGCTAAAGCAGGAATAATAGGTGAGATAACTCAGTATCTTCATTTTGAAGATAGCGGCATTAAAATAGCAGGTGCAAGTTCAGGCGATATTGATTGCAATCATTCTTAATATTTATATCTCTGTATTTATCCTCATATTAAAAAATACTTTATTTTTGTAAATATTTTTGTTATTAATAATTGAGAATTATTACAGAGGTATATATGTCTAAGAAAAAGCAAGACGATCAAATAATAAAAGAATTGGAGGCAAGGCTAGCAAAGCTTAAAGGCGCTCCTCCAACACTTGAAGAATTAGAAGAAAGGTTTGCTAAGCTTCAAGACAGACCTTATGTCTCCACAAAAAAATCCGGTAATGAAGTAGACGATTTAATTGAGCAGATGCAATCTGAGCTTAAACTAGAACAAAAAAGTAAAAACCTAGGTGACCAAAAAGACCAGGCAATACGTGATAGGCTAGATAAATTAAGAGAAGATAGTCCTGTAACGCAGAAAAAGACATCTATAGATCTTTCTTTTAATGATACTAAATCAATAATTACCGATACTATAGTAAATCATATAGTATTAGGTGCAGTAAAAAACTTTTTTAAAGTTTCGTACAAGTTTGCGAATTCAGTAATTTTATTCTTAATCCATCGTTTCATATTAGCCCAGAATTTTTCTATCGGATTTAAATCCGGTGAATATGGCG
>NZ_CBCDJS010000068.1:0-7283 GCF_965035265.1 Rickettsia sp. | reverse complement strand
AAGATTCCATTCAAGTATTGGGTATAAAAAACCTATGAATGTTTATCTGGATTACGTACAACATTATGAACAAATAGCAGCTTAATTTTAAGCAACATTACCAAGTACATTGTTCATATATTTTGTCTTGATTTTTCAGGCCATTATATCTTTTGTTTCTGCTTTAAAAAAAGGAATAATATATCACAAACACGGAGTAAACGGGGTTAAACTTATTAAGGAAAATGCTTTTAAAGCTAAGTGGGGCTGCGATGACCGACTATTTACGAATATATTATATTTTAACGAACAAGGGTTATTATTAAATTTTGATGAGTACGGTAACCATGCTGAAGTAAAAAAGTTTATTAGCGGTCATCATTTGGAGTTTTATAATGTGGAGTGATTAAATTTTCATCGTCATTGCGAGGAAATTGCATAGCAATTGACGAAGCAATCTCAGGATATTTGACGAGATTGCCACGCAGCCTATGGGCTGCTCGCAATGGCAATATCTATAATTTAGCGAGCAATGCTTAAAACTTAAGATAATTTTGCAGCAGAGCTTAAATAATCGTTACCGTATTTCTCAATATAATCATCATATTTACCTTTAAAATCAACAATATTTTTCCTATGGGAAAGAGCAATAATCCTTGTTGCTATGGATTTTGCAAAGTCACGGTCGTGCGTTACTAATATTACTGTACCCTCAAAATCAATTAAAGCTTTTTTAAGGGCTTCTCTTGATTCTATATCAAGATGGTTTGTCGGTTCATCAAGAACCAAAATATTACTTTTTTCCAGCATCATTTTAGCAAGTAATAATCTTGCTCCCTCACCACCGCTTAAACTTAAAATATTTTTATTCACTTCATCACTACGGAATAATACTTGTCCAAGCGTATTTCTAATAGTATTTTCCGTTTCCTTTTCAGATTGCTTTTTAAGCCAATCAATAATACTAATATTTTCATTAAGTAGTTCATGATGGTCTTGAGCGAAATAAGATATTTGTGATTCATGCCCCCATTCATAACTACCTTGTTCTGCTGATATTTTATTCATTAAGATTTTTAATAACGTAGATTTACCGATACCGTTTGCACCGATAATAATAATTTTTTCCCCTCGTGATGCGTTAAAACTAACCTTATTTAATATTTGCTTATCCTCAAAGCTTTTAGTTATTTGATCGATTTTTAATACTAATTTTCCTGAGGATCTTAGTTGTTTAAATCTAAATAATGGACTAATTCTTGAAGATTTCTGTATATCCGGCAACTCTATTTTCTCCAACTGCTTTTCTCGGGAAGCACTTTGCCTTGCTCTCGTCCCTGCTCTAAATTTATCAACCCAAGCCTGCATATTTTCTATTTTCTTTTCTAAAAAATTTCGTTCGCTTAACTTCTGAGCAGCTATTATCTGCTTTTCTTGAACAAAATTATCATAATTGCCCGTGTATAGTTTTATTTCTCCATAATCTATGTCCAAAATATCCGTTGCAACATTATTTAAAAAAGCTAAATCATGTGATATAAAAATTAATATTCCCTTAAAAGAGTTTTTTAAATAATTCTCAAGCCAATATATTGAAATAATATCAAGGTGGTTTGTCGGTTCGTCGAGTAGTAAAATATCGGGATTATTAAACAGACTTTGTGCAAGTAATACCCGAAGCTTATAACCTCCTGACAATGCAGAAAGCGGCTCATAATGGTATTTTTCGGCTATTCCAAGACCTACAAGCAAGCTAGCTGCAAAAATTTCAGCAACATAACCATCGTTATCATATATTACTTGCTCAAGTTCACCGAGCCTATATCCTGCTTTTTCATCACATTCTTGCTGCTTTAATATTTCTTCTTTCTCTTGCAAAGCTTGCCCTAATTCTTTATTCCCTGCTATTACCGTATCTATAATCTTGGTATTTTCATAAAGAAACTGATCTTGTTTTAAACAACCTACTTTAGAGTTTTTTGGTATGCTAATCTCACCGAAAGCCGGATCTTCTTCCTTAGTCAAGACTTTGAAAAAAGTTGTTTTACCTGCTCCGTTTGCTCCAATAAGACCATATCGTTTGTTATTTTTAATATGCAAATTTACTTCGGTAAATAGTATTCTCGCACCATAACTCATGGCTAAATCGTTTATAATAATCATATTCTCAGATGTCGTGGTTAAATATTGTTGTTGCATGGATCAAACTTTTTATGTCATTCCTAGCTAAAAGCGGTATTGTTGCATGGCTCGAAAAACCCATTCGATGTCATCCCCGCGTAGGCGGGGATCCAGAAAAATAACTTCAATATTGATATAGAAGTTACATATTTGACAAAACAAACATATAAAAAACAAGTTTTTTATATGTCTTACTGAATTCCCGCTTTCGCGGGAATGACATAAATCGAGCCATGCAACAACGCCGCTAAAAGCGGGAACCCAGAAAAAAAATGATAACACAAAGAAAATTTAGTATATAATTTGCTTAAAAAACTGGATTCCTGCTTTCGCAGGAATGACATTGAACGCTTTTTTCGAACCATGAAACAAAGCCTTTGACCGCTCGGCAATAACATAAATTACCGTTATAATCAGGATAATAGCAACTATTATAAAATACAGACAAGCCACAGTATGACAATAAAAAATCTTATTTCTTCAATAATTCAACAGCTTTTGCAAAATCTACTATATATTCTTCTTCTTTTTCTAAATCTTTAAGTTTGAGGCTATTATTTGCCTGCTCTTCGTCACCTATAAAAATAATAAATTTAGCATTTTCATTTAAAGCACGCTGCATTCTTTTAGCTATTTTACCTAGAGGTTCTATGATAGTAGCAATATTTTGTGTTCGCAATTTATCTACAATTTCTAAAGCATAGCAAATATTATTTTCGCCTATAGGTAATACAAATACCGGCTTTACTTCAGATACATTATATTCCCGCATCAAAGCAATACGCTCAATACCGGCAGCAAAACCGATAGCCGGTACATCATCATTATTACCCATGATTTTAGCAAGCCCGTCATATCGACCACCCGCAAGAATAGTAGATTGCGAACCAAGCTTTTTCGTAGTAAATTCAAAAGCGGTATGGCAATAATAATCAAGCCCTCTAACTAAACGTGGATTTATGCTATATTTCACGCCTAAAATATCTAGATATTTTATTAACTCATCAAAATATTCTTTGGATTCATCAGTATAATACTCAGATAAAACTGGAGCATTTGCTATTATTTTCTGATCGATTTCGCTTTTAGAATCAAGTATCCGAATTGGATTTTTGATCAGCCTTATTTTGCTTTCTTCCGATAATTGATCTTTAAAATCATTTAGATATTCTATTAATTTTTGCTGATAAACGCTTCTTGATTGACTGCATCCAAGAGAGTTAAGCTCTAAGGTAGTATCCTGCTCTATTTCGAGTGCTTTAAGTATATCTACTGCTAACTTCAAAGTTTCGGCATCGGTTATTGCTCCTTTAGCACCGATATACTCGTAATTTAGTTGGTGGAATTGACGTTGACGCCCTGCTTGCGGTCTATCATAACGAAACACAGGACCTACAGAAAAGAGCTTTAAAGGTAATTTATGTTGTAAGCCGTTGGAGATAAAAGCCCTAATGATGCCGGCAGTAAATTCAGGTCTAAGTGCTACGGATTCATTACTTTTATCTAAAAAGCTGTAGATTTCTTTACTGATTACGTCAGAACTCTCACCCATTGAGCGATTAAAGACTTTGGTATATTCAAGGATTGGAGTACTCATTTGCTTATAGCCGTACAATACTCCTACATCCCTTGCTTTATTAATTATATAGTCATGAGCTTTATAATCATCCGGCAAAAGATCTTTCATTCCTCGGAGTGGTTGCAGCTTTTCAGTCATTTGGTTAAGTTTGTTTTGTTGTGTGGCGTGATTTTTTTTGCAGTGTCATCCCGCGACTTGATCGCGGGATCCAGTTTAAAATACTAATATTATTAGTATTTTAAGTTTTTTTCTGGATACCGTGGTCAAGCCACGGTATGACAACAATCCTAGTTCTGCCCTTTTTTCATAAAAAATGATCTTACAATATATAAAACAAATATTGTAATAAACCAATATATTAATGCCCGACCTGCCGTTAATAGATTAAATTCACCATCATATATCTGAATAAATAATAAATACGCACAAGCTATTAAGATAAACGGAACAATAATAAATATTAAAGGACATTTAAAAGGTCTTTGAGCGTCAGGTAATCTTACCCTAAATAATACCACTATTATTGTAACGGTTATATAATCAATAAGTGCTCCCATCGAAGTTAATTGTGTTAATAATTCCGTAGAACAAAACCCTCCAAGGATAGCGGCTAAAGAAGCAAATATTATAATCGTAATATATGGGCTATCATATTTAGGGTGTAGTTTTGCAAAACTTTTCGGTAATAATCCGTCACGTGCTATAGCATAAAAAATACGAGAAGTACCGTAAATATTCATCATCAACACCGTCATCATACCGCAAATTGCACCGGTTGCAACAATAGCCGAACCAATCTTACTGTTATTAATAGTTAATGCATATGCAAGCGGTTGATCATTATTTAGCTGATCAAAAGGAGCTATACCCGTAACAAGCCCTGCCATTACCACATATACTATAGTAGTTAAAACAAGTGATCCAATTATACCGATCATTATATCACGTTTTGGATTTTTACACTCTTCAGCAGCGGTTGCAATCGTTCCAAAACCTGTAAAAGCTAAGAATAAGATAGATGAACCGACCAAAACGTTACTAAAACCGAACGGCATAAAGTTGCTCCAGTTAGTAGCATCGAAATGCGGGGCAGCTGCGAGTACAAAAACAAATATTGCTGCCATCTTTACAAAAACTAAAATAGCATTTAACCTTTTACTATCTTTAGTACCTAAATATAAAATAAATCCAATAAATACTGAAATTAAAAATGCCGGTAGATTTATTATACCGCCATTTGTCGGTACCGTAGTTAATGCTTTTGGTAAATTGATTCCACCTGCTTCGAGTATTCCTTGTGCATAACCTGACCAACCAGCGGCTACTATTCCCGCAGCTACACCAAGCTCCAATATTATAACGCTACCGATCATCCAAGCAAATACTTCACCAAATGCTACATAAGAATATGTGTAAATACTTCCCGAAGTCGGAAGCATAGCTGCAAGCTCTGTATAAACGAGAGCTACGAAAATACATGTAATACCTGCAATTGCGTAAGATACCATTACAGCAGGACCTGAGTATTTAGCAGCAATTATACCAGTAACGACAAATACGCCGGTACCGATCATAGCACCAAGACCTAGTAATATTAAATCAAATGCTCCAAGCGTTTTACTAAGACCGCTTGAACTACCTATCTCTTTTACTGATTCAAAACTTTTCTTCTTAAAAAAACTCATTTAGTTTCTCCTGTTTTTAGTGAGCTTATTTTGTATTGCCTAATGTAATAATTTTTCCGTCATTGCGAGGAACGTAGTAACGTCAGTCGCTCGCAATGACGCAATTACCTTATATCCCTAGTAATCCATCCGCCGCCAAGTACTCTTTCACCTGCATAAATAACGCATGCTTGCCCGGGGGCGACAGCTTTTTCTTCGGATAAAAATTTTACTTTCATTTTATCATCGCCGAGTTTACTTATTTCGGCGTGGCGTGGTGGTCTTGTTGAGCGGATTTTAACGGCTACTTCTAGCTTTTCATTATCTTTAATCTCATCTGCAAGCCAATTAATATCTTTAATTATAAATTCTTGCACGTTTAATGCGGACACCGGTCCTACATATACTACATTGTCCTTAGGGTCAATCTTTACTACATATAAAGGTTCGCTGTAAGCTATACCAAGTCCTCGACGTTGCCCTATAGTGTAATTAATTATACCGCTATGCTCTCCTAGCTCAAATCCGTTTACGTGAATAATTTTACCGCTTTCACTACTACCCGGACGTATTTTATTTATTACGCTCTTATAATTTCCATCAGGCACAAAACATATATCTTGGCTATCAGGTTTATCTGCTACCTCAAGCCCGAATTTATTAGCTAATCTTCTTGTTTCATCTTTAGTAAGCCCCCCTAGAGGAAAGCTTAAATATTCTAACTGCTCTTTAGTGGTAGTAAATAAAAAATAGCTTTGATCTTTTACCGGATCAAGTCCCGTATGTAGCTCAGCTCCGTTATCACCGTTTATTTTTCGTACGTAATGACCGGTAGCAAGCTGACCTGCTCCAAGCTCTTTAGCCGTTTTAATTAGATCCCTGAACTTTACCGATTTATTACATTGAACGCATGGCAGCGGCGTTTCACCTTGTAAATAGCTATCGACGAAATTATCTATTACCGACTCTTTAAATTTGCTCTCGTAATCAAGTACGTAATGAGGAATACCAAGCTTGTTTGCTACCATTTTAGCATCGTAAATATCCTGACCGGCACAACAGGCATTTTTCTTCCCTACTGCTATACCGTGATCATATAGCTGCAGCGTAATACCTATTACATTATACCCCTGCTCATGCAACATTGCGGCAACTGCCGAACTATCAACCCCGCCTGACATTGCAACAACTATAGTAGACTGCTTATCCCCTAAATTAATCATAAGAACCTAAAACAAACAGCAAATTATACTAGATTTATAATTAAATTACAACACTATCTTTTAGTATATTAAAATGCTATAATTCTACATCTTTGAAGAATTCAAAAATCATATGTTATTTAAAATATTATATAAAACAGTTATTACATTAGCTCTAATTTATTTCGTACTGATTATTTTAGAATATGCACGTCAAGGTTTTATTAATGACTTATCATTACAAAAAGTAGATTTATCTATTCAAAATTCTATAAAAGAACCTATTTATTTAGTCTCATATGCCGATGGACCTGAATATGTTTATCGTAATCAGAATGCAACTACTCATTATGCGATTAATAAAGGTATAGATTTCATATTTAACTATAAGAAAAAGCATATTAATCAGGCATTTATAGAAAAAAACCAAGAAATTTTTAATGAACCTGCAGGAGCAGGTTTATGGCTATGGAAACCTTATATTATACTTGAAACAATGAAAAATGCACCGGAAGGAGCTATTATAGTATATTTAGATTCGGCTTTTGTTATCAAGCAGCATATCAGTAATTTAACAAATCTTTTAGGCGATAATGATGTATTACTGGTACATGATCGCAATCGTAAAAACGGTAGTTTTGTTAAAGGTGAAACTTTTGCTTTGATGGATTGTCTGAA
>NZ_CBCDJS010000067.1:0-7441 GCF_965035265.1 Rickettsia sp. | reverse complement strand
TATTTATATTCATAGTAACATATTAGATTTAAAACTATAATATTTGTTATTACTTATAATGACGTGATCATGTACTATAATATTTACGGTTTGGCATGTCTCTACTATTTTATTTGTCATATGAATGTCGGCTTTTGAAGGTTCAGGGCTACCACTTGGATGATTATGTACAAGTATAAGGCTACTTGCTTCATTAAATAAAGCTCGTTTAATTATCTCACGTGGATATACTGCAGCTTGATCTATAGTTCCTTGACTCAAAACTTCATCGGCAATTAAAATATTTTTCTTATTCAAAAATAATATACGAAACTGTTCGAGTCGCATACTGCCCATATTAACTTTTAAATAATCAATCAAAGAACTCCAAGAAGCAATAATATTTTTATTTATTATTTTTTGTTTCAATACTCTATTTATCAGCTCACGTATTAGAGCAAAATTGATATATAAATTTTCATTTGTGCCTTTAATACTAAGTAGTCTTTCCTTATCAAGGTTAATTAAATCTGTAATATTAAAATGATCAAGTAGCTTTTTAGCAAGAGGTTTTACGTCTTTACGAGGAATAGCCGAAAATAACATTACTTCAAGTAATTCGTAATCGGAGAAATTGGCAGATCCTACAATAAATCGTTCCTTTACTCTCTTTCGATGCCCTATGTAATGAGGTGTATCTATTTCATCATTAGACCTCTTCGGAAACTCTACTTCTAGAGGTAATTTGTACGTCGATCCGGTACTCGAATCCTCACGTACGTTTGAGTACGCTACGGTTCGAGGTGAAGTGTCTCCTTCAAATTCCTCCCTATAAGCGAGTTTCCGAAGAGGTCTATTACCGAATTCTATCAAATTATTTTCTAACATTCTTTGTGTTTACTCAAATTATAAATAAGTAAAATGTTGCTGGTGTCATTCCCGCGTAGGCGGGGCGTTGTTGCATGGATACCCGAACCGTCATTGCGAGCGAACGTAGTGAGCGTGGCAATCCAGAAAAATAATTAAAAAAATTCTGATTTACAGAATTTTTAACTGGATTGCTTCGTCAAATTACTTCGTAATTTTTCTCGCAATGACGGAAAAACCAAACCATCCAACAAAATCAACTTTTAACCTATAGCTCAGTATGGAGGGTATTTTAGTTTTTTAGGTGATAACGTAAATATTTCAAAACCGTCTTTAGTCACGCCTATAGTATGCTCAAATTGAGCAGATAATGATTTATCACGCGTGGTAACCGTCCATCCATCTAGTTTACTTAATATTGTGTCGTGATTACCGGCATTTATCATAGGTTCAACGGTGAAAAACATCCCTTCTTCTAACGTTAGACCCGTGCCGCTGCGACCGTAATTTAATATTGACGGTTCATCATGAAAAACTCTTCCGATACCGTGACCCGTATAATCTCTGACCACCGAATAATTATGCTTCTCGGCATAGCTGGCAATAGCATGCCCAATATCCCCGAGTTTAGCACCGGGCTTTACTACTTCAATCCCTTTCATCATCGCATCATAAGTTACTTGAATAAGACGCTTTGGCTTAATTGCTACATCACCGACATAATACATACGGCTAGTATCGCCGTACCAACCGTCTAAAATTACTGTAACGTCGATATTTACAATATCACCGTTTTTTAAAGGTTTATCGTTTGGAATGCCGTGACAAACCACATGATTTATAGAAGTACAAATCGATTTTGGGAAGCCTTTATAATTTAAAGGTGCAGGAATGGCATTATGAGAAGTGATAAAATTATGACAAAGGTCATTTAAATTATTAGTAGTGATATTCGGTTTTACGTGATCAGTAATAAAATCGAGCGTCTCTGCAGCTAATTTTCCAGCTAGCCGCATCTTTACAAAATCTTTTTCTGTATGAATTTTTATGGTCATGTTATATTATAAGCTTTTTAAAATCGTTTATAGTATAACATTTTTTTCTAAGGTGTAAATTCTAAGTTAATACTGTTTACTGTATATTTTCTAGATGGGCTTTTAAAAATTCAGGAGCAAAATCTGCGCCGTTAGACCAAGTAATAGTTTGTAGCTCCTTGTCAACAATCACTTGAGCAAATAGAGTTTTATTTTTGAGAGGTTCAAACATTGAGCCTGTTAAGTGTTTATATAAGTTTATATTACCTTTAGTACCATCGTCAAAGGATAATTCTAGGCAATAATCGTTAACATATTTTACAGATATTACATGTAACATATTTTACTCCAAAGGGGCAATAGAATTTAATGGCTCTCCATTTTGAGTTCTTTGCCAATTATCTAATAATTCATTTTTTATATTATTTCAAGCTTTTACATTTACGTAGATGATGTAGATTATTTAAGTTTTAACAATATATTTTCTTGTAGTAACGGCTTTAAAAATGTATTTTATATTAAACTTTCCAAAAATTACCTAATGCTATATTACATAAATAAAATTCTTTCAAATAATAAAATACAAGCCATCATTTTAGGAATAATTGGGCTTGGTATTGTTTCTGCTCTTACATCATATAATATAGACGACCCGTCTTTTAACTCGGTCACAACCGAGTATCCTGGTAATCTAGTTGGAATTTTTGGCTCTTATTCATCGGATTTTTTATATCAATTTTTTGGATTAGCTGCTTTTATTATACCGATTGCCTGCTTTGTTTGGGGTAGGAATTGTTGGTATGAAAGATATCGCGGCTCATTTATCCGTATGTTTGTAATGTTGCTTGCTCTCTTAAGCAGTAGCACATTATTATCTAACCTCAAACTAGAATTCATACCGGCAAATGCAGGCGGAGCCATTGGAATAATAGCCTTTAATTTTTTTGAGCGATTTACAAACCAATTTTACTTATTATTAATATTTTTTACCTTTATTATATTAGTTGTTTTACTTGAAATTAAATTTACTTCCTTAAGTAATTTCATAATTAAGTTAGGTAAATTTTTAGCATACCGGATACAATCTTTTGTACATAACCTATTTTTACGGTTGTCTTCAGTAAGATTATTCCCTACTAAAAACAATGATCAGATAAATATAACTTCTTCTTATCAAAGACCTGTAAGCGAAAAAGTAAAGCTTGTTGAAGAAAATAAGCCTGTACCTACAAATCCTATAAAATTCTTTAATAAACCCTCTGTTGCTCCTAAAATATCTCAAAGTGAAATAGCAGAATTGCCGCCTATTTCATTATTACGTGATGCTGAAAACCATCATATAAAAGGGTCTTCTTCCTCAGAGCTTAAACAAAAAGCCGAAGAGTTGTTAACAGTGTTGAATGATTTTGGAGTTAAAGGGCAGATAATTAATATCAACCAAGGACCGGTGGTAACTCAATATGAATTTGAGCCGGCAGCAGGCACTAAAACTTCAAGAGTAGTAGGATTATCCGACGATATAGCACGCTCACTATCTGCTTTATCAACAAGGATAGCAGTAATACCCGGTAAAAATGTTCTTGGTATTGAACTTCCTAATAAGCATCGTGAATTCTTTTGCTTAAAAGAACTTATAGAGACGCCCGAATATCAAGACAAATCAACTTTATTGCCTCTAGTCTTAGGTAAAGATTTAGCAGGTAAGCCGTTGATTGCCGACCTTGCTAAAATGCCTCATTTGCTAGTCGCAGGAACTACCGGCTCCGGTAAATCCGTCGGGATTAACGCTATGATAGTCTCGCTTTTATACCGCTATACTCCTGAAGAATGCCGCTTTATCATGATTGATCCGAAAATGCTTGAATTATCGGCTTATGATGGGATACCGCATTTGCTAACTCCCGTGGTAACCGAGCCGTCTAAAGCGGTAGTAGCTCTTAAATGGGCAGTTAAGGAAATGGAAAACCGCTATAGAATGATGAGCAATATCGGTGTTAAGAATATCGCGGGTTATAATGCAAAAATCTTAGAAGCGGTTAAAGAAAATAGAGTAATTGAGCGTTCGATTCAAACGGGATTTGATCCTGAAACCGGCAAGCCTATTTATGAAACCGTTACGATGAATATGGAAAAACTACCGTACATAGTGGTTATTGTTGATGAGATGGCTGATTTAATGCTAGTCGCCGGTAAGGATATCGAAATGCTGATTCAAAGGCTTGCTCAAATGGCAAGAGCGGCGGGCATCCATATTATTATGGCAACGCAAAGACCTTCTGTAGACGTTATTACCGGCGTAATTAAAGCCAATTTCCCAAGCCGTATTAGCTTTAAAGTTACCTCTAAAATCGATAGTCGAACGATTCTAGGCGAGCAAGGTTCCGAGCAGCTACTCGGTATGGGTGATATGCTATTTATGGGGAACACTTCAAAGATAAGCAGAGTACACGGACCGTTTGTTAACGAATCCGAAATTGAGAAAATTACGGAATATTTGAAAGAGACCGGTACGCCTGAATATATCTCTGCCGTTACCGAGCAACCTGAAGAAGACGACGGTAGCATTGATATTGGCGACGGTACGTCTGATGAAGTACTTTACAAAAAAGCCGTGCAGATAGTACGTGATGAACGTAAATCCTCCATTAGCTATGTCCAAAGATCGCTTAGAATCGGCTATAACAAAGCTGCCAATTTAGTTGAGAAGATGGAGAAAGACGGCATAGTCTCACCACCGAATCATACCGGTAAGAGAGAGATATTATTACCTGAGAGATAGGAGTGGTTGCATGGCTCGTTTATGTCATTCCCGCGGAGGCGGGAATCCAGAAAAAAGTATAGATAAAGCAATTTTTTGAAATTAAAAGCTCGAACTATCTCGCTTTATGCTGGATTCCCGCCTCCACGGGAATGATATCGAAGCTTAGGCGATCCTCATATTATCAACATTTTTCATTGACATTATCATTAATATATTTTAATAATTGCCGCCGCAATATATTAAATAATGGAAATAACCTGATGACTACCTCTAATACTGGAACCAGACACCCAAGTTACTATACCTCATATGCAAAAACTACTTCTAAAGATTATATAATATCACGTCTTAAAGCTTTAAAAGCTAAGATAGCGAAAGTAAACCCGATGGCTATAAGAGATAATAAATGGTCGGATTTACATTTAGCAGTAGGATTTAAAGAAATAAATTTAGTAAAAACTTTATGTGATGAAAAAAATATTAATTCTACAGATGCTAAATGTAGAACTCCTCTGGAGTTAGCAATACTTGGTCGTGATTTAGAAACAGTAAAATTTTTAGTTCAGATGGGAGGAAAAATTGCCCCTAACATGTATGGTTGGTCTGCTATTCATTTAGCAATCAAAATCGGTAATTTAGAAATAGTAAAATATTTATATGAGAATACGGAATTTAAAAAGTACGATAAATATGGATTGAGTCTACTAGATTGGGCTAAGAATATCGGTAATAAACAAGTAGTACAGTTTTTTCAGTACTCTCCTAAAATGAAAACCCCCTTAGAACTAGCTGTAGAATCGAAAAATATCTCATCAATAAAAGCATTAATTAGCAAAGGTGCTAAATTTGATATTAAAAGCGAACTTGGCTATAAGATTTTTGATCTTGCTATTAATTCTGAAGATGTAAGATTAATAGAGTATTTAGTAAATCATATGCTAGTCGGTAAAAATACGGGGCAGCAAACTCTTTTAGAAAAAGTAACTCAAATTTATGACAAGAATATAAATGTCTCGAAACTAGCAAAAGTTTTGATTAAAAACGGTGCAGAATTTGATAAAGCTTTAGGACAAAAGCTTTTACAAAAAGCAGTATATGCTGATGATTTAGAATTAGTAGAAACTTTATATGATAAGGGTATTAATGTTAAGTACCAAGACCAACTAGGGCGTACAGCACTAAATCATGCTATAAAAGCTAACTGCGGGGAAGAGTTATTAAAGTTTTTAATTGAGCATGGAGATTGTAATAGCCGTGATAAATCAGGCTCAACTCCTTTGCATTGGGCAGCGAATAATCATCATACCATAGCTACAAAATTATTACTTGAAGCTGATGCTTGTTCTTATATTCCGGATTATTTAGGGCAAACTCCTTTAAGCCTAGCTGAATATTATGGACATGATGATATTGCGGGGATTTTAGGAGCGGTTGTCCACGGTTCTTAAAAAGGCAGTTCTGTACCTTAATATCATTCCCGCGTTCTTAATGTCGTTCCCGCGTAGGCAGGAATCCAATCACATTTAATGTCATCCCGCGACTTGATCGCGGGATCCATAAAAACAATAAAAAATACTAGTATTTTAAACTTGATCCCGCGATCAAGTTGCGGGATGACAAGGTCGGAAAAACAATCCACGCAATAAAGCTGTTACGGTATGACATATAATCCATACAAATGCCACAAATTCATACTAAATTTGCAAAAATATCATTCGTATTATCAATTATAATAGACATATTGAAAAAGTTGCATTAGAATTATAGCACTTTTTAAGTTATGTAATTTTTATTAAGGTTTACATTATGGTGAATATCTCTCCAAAATTATTTCAAAAAGCAATCCAAACAGGTTTAAAAACCGCTTTATTCACCACCTCAACCGCAGCATTGATGCTGAGTAGTAGTGGGGCATTGGGTACTGCTTTAGACGTTACTGGTGATATAGCAGCATTACGAGTAGATGATGCCACTAATTTATCAGCAGCATGGGCTAATGCTGATTCCCTTAAGTTAAAAGGACCTTTTAATATTAATACAGGTGAAGATGCATTAGATATTGCAGGCGTTAATATTAATGGTAATACTGGTCAGCTTTTTACTGTAGCTCATGATCAAATAACCATAGGCAGTGCCCTTTTTGCTATGAATCTAACCCTAACCAATGCAGCAGGTGATGTTACCGTTGATTCTGTAGTTGCTGGAGATGTTAGAGTTGCTGGCGGGGTGCTTAGTATAGGTGCAGCGGGTCAAGACATGATAATAACCGGTGGTACAGTGAATCAAAACGTTGCTATTGGAGGAGATTTGACTGTAAGTGGTGGAGGTGTGTATGTAGGAACGGCAGCGGCTGATGTTACAGGTGATGTAGATGTTCAAGCAGATGCCGGAGCAGTTACAATTCGCAGTGCAACAGGAAATGTTACGGTAGCAGGCAGTACTCTTGTAATAGTAAATGCCGTAGCCGATATGACAATAACCGGCGGTACAGTGAATCAAACTGGTACTATCGGCGGAGATTTAGCGATGAGTAACGGTGGCGTCTTAAACGGTACGGCAGGTGCTACGAATGTCGGACGGACAGTACTTCTAAATGCCGGTTTTGCAGGCCAAGTAACGATTAATAATGCAAACGGGCTTGTAACTACAAAGGGCGGTACGTTAACGTTAAATAATGCTGCTAATGGAATAAATTTTGCGGCTGGTGCAGCAGCTGGTACTACGGTAAATATTATTGGAGACGGTAATGCTGGAGATGTAGATAATACCACCGGTGGTAATACTATAGGAACAATAACCT
>NZ_CBCDJS010000066.1:0-7745 GCF_965035265.1 Rickettsia sp. | reverse complement strand
GACAATTATAGATTGAGTAAAGAACTAATTTCAAAAATTAATTGAAGTAATGCAGAAGATATTTATATTAATAGTTTAATTCATTAAAGATTGAGCTCCTTGTGAAAAATAACACTAATCAAATACCTTCTATTTTAAAAAATCCTTCAGTAACTCCTATTCCACTATCTAAGAACAAGCTTAGTAATATTGGTTATAGAACTACTATCCCTGCTAAAGGCGGCGGAGGAACGGTAACTTTTGAAGATAATGTAAATTTGGAAGGAAAATTCTTTCATATAGCTAAAGTTTCAAGCAATTATCATGTTACAATAGAAACTATCGGTAACGCTGAAAAGCTAATCCTAGAACCGCATAGTAGCCTTACGGTAATTGACCTTGACAATCAATTATTTGATAATCCAAGCGATGAAGTTATAGAAATAGACCTAATAGGGGAAACAAATCTATAAATATATTTATAATTTCTTAACTTTTTTAATTGAAATAACTTATTAGATATTGTAGTAGTTATCATACAACTTAAAATTCATTCAAAGAGGAAAATATGATATACGATTCAAAATACGGCAATGACCCAAGCCTTGGTCCTGTTAACGGAGCAATCCCAACAACATCAGGTACTTTAACTATAACAGACACATCTACTACTTTTGACGGTAAAGTAATAATTTCAACTAATCAGCGTGTTACACTTGAAAGCCTAGGTCATGCTGAGGAATTGCTCTTAGAACCACATAGTAGTGTTAAAGTAACCGATCTTAATAATTATGTATTTACAAATCCTAGTGATCAAAATAAGACAATCGTATTATCAGGCGAAACTACTACTTTTGATGATAGTCCATACGCTTAATAAATACGTTATTTCTGCATTGCGTTGTTGCGTGAATACCTAATCGTCATTGCGAGCGAACGTAGAGAGCGTGGCAATCTCGTCAAATATCCTGAGATTGCTTCGTCAAAATTTTCAATTTTTCCTCGCAATGACGGAAAAACTAATCCACGTAGCCACTTTCTAAGACTCAAGCAGCACTTGATTTTGTAGTTTAAATAATTCCGCAGCTCCGCCTTTAGCAAGCTTTAACATTGCTAAAAATTGTTCTTCGGAAAAAGGTTCTTTCTCTGCCGTGCCTTGTACTTAGATTAAATTACCGTTACCTGCAAACACAAAATTACTATCCACTTCCGCATCACTATCTTCTAAATAATCCAAATCTAGTATCGCCTCACCTTTATATATACCACAAGAAATAGCTGCAATTTGACTAATTAAAGGGTTTACTTTTAAAATTCTCTTTTTCATCAATGATCTAATAGCTAGGTGCAATGCTACGTAGCTTCCTGTTATTGCTGCCGTTCTAGTACCACCATCAGCATTAATAACGTCACAATCTATAATAATTTGTCTTTCACCAAGTTTCTTTAGGTCAATTATGCATCGCATGCTTCGCGCTATTAAACGCTGTATCTCTTGAGTTCTTCCGCCTTGTTTTCCAAGGGCCGCTTCTCTTTTAATACGCTGGGATGTAGAGCCGGGGAGCATACCGTACTCGGCAGTAATCCAGCCTTGATTTTGCCCACGTAAAAACGGAGGTACGGTAGTTTCGCAAGTAGCACTACACATGACATGCGTATTACCGATTTTAATAAGGCAAGAACCTTCCGCATTAACAAGCGGTGATAATTCTAATGAAATAGGACGTAATTGGTTGCTTTTTCTTCCTGAGTGTCTCATAATACAATTTGTACTCCTAAATAAATACACAAAAATCGGTAGACGAAGTTTAATTTGAAAAAGAGCAAGGAACTTTGAAGCTTATAACCACAACGTATATATAATATGTGAGGATTATAAGCGAAAAGTAACGATGCCAATTTTTCAAATTAAACGAGTATACCATTGAAAAAAATTTTATTATATCTATATATATATCAAAAAAGAACATAAAAAAGTAAATAATATGATAGATGATAATATAGAGAACCATAATGAAGAAGAAATTAGTCCTACTATAGAAGCTCAAGTAGTTGATAATGAAGAAATAGCGAGCTTAAAAGCACAAATTGAAGAGCTAAAAGACAAGCTAATTAGAACTACTGCCGAAATAGACAATACAAGAAAGCGCTTAGAAAAAGCACGTGACGAAGCAAAAGATTATGCGATTGCTACATTTGCTAAAGAGCTACTAGATGTTAGTGATAATCTTTCAAGAGCATTAGCACACAAACCGGCAAATCCTGATATAGAAGTCACAAATATTATAGCCGGTGTTCAGATGACTAAAGATGAGCTAGATAAAATATTTCATAAACATCATATTGAAGAAATAAAACCAGAAATAGGATCGATGTTTGACTATAATTTACATAATGCAATTTCGCAGATAGATAATACAGAGTATGCACCGAATAGCATTATTACTTTAATGCAATCAGGATATAAAATTAGGGATAGGCTACTTCGTCCTGCTACCGTACAAGTAGTTAAAAAGCCTTAATACTCGAACAACTTCAAAAATTGGCGTCGTCGTTCTACAAGAATTTCTGTTCTCACGTATTAAGTATACGCTGCGGTCCTCGCCTTGTGAACTCTTAGCTCTTTTTGAAGTTAATCTTCATATAGAAAATTGGAAGAATAATATGAATAGAACCGCTATATTTTGGCTAGTTTTTTTAGGGCTTTTTATAAGCGGTTTTATGCTAATTTCAGACGCCGTAAAACCATTTTTTATTGCGTTTATAATATCTTACTTATTACAACCTGCTATTGATTTTATCGCAACAAAATTAAAAATATCGAATAAATTTGCATCGAGTATAATTTATCTGATATTTTTAAGCATATTTTTTATAGCACTTACTATTTTAGTGCCGATAATTTATGGACAAATTTTTACTTTTATAAATAATATTCCAAAATATAAAAATTATTTACAGGCAGAAATATTACCTCCTATAATGGCAAAAATTTATTCGATAGAACCGGATATTGCCGATAAAATCAAGAATTCTTTAAGCAATTTTATAAATAGTATATTTACTATACTTGGCAGTATTGCTAATAATTTTTGGCGTTATACTATTATCACTATTAACATATTTGTTTTATTTTTACTTATACCTATAATATTATTCTATTTCCTACGTGATTGGGCTAAAATTATTGCAAACATAAAATCATTATTACCTATAAAAACTAGACCGAAAATCCTTGAAATATTATCGGCAATTAATAATCTGTTATCTGCTTACATAAGAGGCCAGCTAAATATTTGCTTATTATTATCTACTTATTATAGTATTGCATTTACCGTAATAGGTATTGATCTCGCTCTTTTACTTGGCATTTTAACAGGGTTTTTAGTTATTATTCCTTTCCTTGGTACTTTTATATCGTTTCTTTTAACTCTAATTATCGGCTATTTAACTTTTGGCGTAACTTCCAAATTACTATATATAATGATAATTTATCTAGTCGGAAATATTTGTGAGTCTTATATTTTAACCCCTAAAATTATCGGTGATAAAATAGGGTTGCATCCTCTTTGGATTATATTCTCGATTTTTGCTTGTGGCAGTTTATTTGGAATTATTGGGATATTTTTTGCCATACCTATCGCTGGTATTACTAAAATTTTACTCTTGAATCTAATTAAATTTTATAAATCTAGCAAATTCTATCGAATAGACGGCTAAAAAATTCTTATAACAGTGCAGCAATATATATTTCGGTTTACTATTCCTAATAAATATCATCCTGATGAATTTATTGTTTCTAGTTCTAACTATCAAGCTTATAATATTATACAAAATTGGCAGCACGGCTTTGGCGTTAATCCTTATAAATTCACTTTATTAATCAAAGGGCCTTCTTCTTCAGGCAAAACTTATTTAACCCAAATATGGCAAAATTTAAGCAATGCTTATATTATTAAAGATATTTTTTTTAATGAAGAAATTTTAGAAAAATATAATGCTTTTATCATTGAAGATATTGAAAACTGGCAAGAGCCGGCATTACTTCATATATTCAATATTATTAACGAAAAACAAAAATATCTTTTGCTTACATCGCTTAATAAAAATGAAAATTTTGCATTGCCTGATTTATCTTCACGTATCAAATCGGTACTTAGTATAGTATTAAACTCCCCTGATGATGAGTTAATCAAAACTCTAATATTTAAGCATTTTTCTATTTCTTCGGTAACAATATCTAGGCAGATAATAGATTTTCTTTTAGTAAATTTACCTAGAGAATATGCTAAAATCATAGAAATATTAGAGAATATAAATCAATTTGCCTTAACTTCTAAAAGAAAAATAACCACTTCATTAGTCAAAGAAGTTTTAAATAATTATAATCATAAAATATTGTAACTTTTTCCTTGACTTTAAATCTTCTCAATATAATCTTTCTATAAATTAACTTTTTAGAAAAATTGTGTTAGGATACGAAAAAAAACAAAAAAGTTTAAACAGAGAACAAAAACGGGCTATAGGCTTACTATCCATAGGTACTTTTTTAGAGTATTTTGATCTTATGCTCTATGTTCATATGGCGGTACTACTTAATGAGCTTTTCTTCCCGCAATATGATACTCACGTTAATCGACTTCTTGCAGCTTTTTCTTTTTGCTCTACTTTTATTTTTAGACCCTTAGGAGCTCTATTATTTGGTTGGATAGGAGATAATATAGGCCGGAAATCCACAGTCATTATTACCGCTATTTTAATGTCATTTTCTTGCATCGTTATGGCTAATCTTCCTACTTATGCCCAAGTAGGTGCTAGTGCCGCTTGGATAGTAACTATATGTCGTATAGTACAAGGTATATCATCTATGGGAGAAAGAGTAGGAGCAGAATTATATTTAACGGAATCTGTCGGAGCTCCTAAGCGTTTTCCTGCCGTAGCATTTGTAGGAGTATGTGCTAGCTTAGGATTAACGGTAGCTCTTGGCGTAGCAACTTTAGTTACATCTTACAGTTTTAATTGGCGTATCGCATTTTGGATAGGTGCAGGAATTGCATTAATAGGTAGTGCCGCTAGAACTACTTTACGTGAAACACCGGATTTCGTTGATGCTAAACGTAGAATACACGACACAATAAAAGATAGTAATATAATTGATGTAGCAAAAATAAAAAATAATCCTGTATGGCAAGAAAAAGTTAATAAGAAAACTGCCATCTATTATTTTTTAATACAACTAGCACAACCTGTATGGTTTTATTTTGCTTATGTTCATTGTAGTAATATACTTAAAGATTCGTTACATTATACCACTGAAGCAGTAATACATCAAAATTTCATTGTTTCTATAGTAGAGTTTTTTGTAGCACTAGCACTTACATGTTTATGCTATAAATTTCATCCGCTAAAAATTTTAAAAACACAATTAGTGATATTTTTAGCTTTTATTTTATTTAGTCCATTAATATTAGATAATATAACCCAAGGTTGGCAAATTTTCTTAATTCCACTAATTGTAGTTACTTTTTCTCCAAGTGAATTTCCGGCAATCCCGATATTTTACAAAAGTTTTCCGGTTTTTAAACGGTTTACCTATGCTAGCTTTATATATGCTTCTTCAAGAGCTGCTATGTACGTAATTAGTTCTTTTGGGCTTGTTTATTTAACAGAACGTTTTAATAATTTAGGATTACTGATGATAGTAATTCCTATCATTATAGGGTATAGCCTCGGTATATCACATTTTAAAAGGCTAGAAGTTGAAGCAAGAAATTATTATTGAATGCGAATAGCGAGTTATTGCATAATTCGCTATTCAGTATAAAATATTAAATATAAAAGATGAAAAACGGCTTTCAACTTTTATATAAATTAGTTGTATACTTTATCTTCTTCAGAGAGTTCGGTTTTAATTATTTCAAGTAGAGAAAAAACCTTACAATATTCTTCAAGCTTTTCGTTTATTTTTTGCAGTTCACTTAAAGCACTACTAAAATCTTCTTTTATTAAATAGGTTTCTACAGCTTTATTCTGCTCTAATATTTTAAGCATAATATCTTGTAACAATTTATTATAGTGATTTTCTAACTTAGATGTATTTGACATAATAATTAATAAATAACTTTGTATTTTAATTAATATATGAATTTTTTAATAACACAATAACTTTTAGTTAGTTTAGGTTATTATTTATCTCTCTTTGCTTTATTAGGCACTGTTAACAGTGCCTAATAAAGCAAAGAGAGATAAAGATTTACCTTAAATTTGCATTTTAAGTAATTTAATTCTAGATAATTGTTAACAAATTTTAATAATTATCTATAATGCACCCTAAAACAGATTAAAGGCATACAAATAGAGCGAATAGAATGGCACGACCTATAGAAGAAGAAAATAAATATGCACAATCACTAGAAAAAGATTTAGATATTGTAATTCCTAAGGTGCAGAACAAAAAGGTATCATCTAATGATATAGGCATAGTACCTAAAAAGCAGCCTCCAATATTTAGAAGTATGGATGATTTAGAAGTTATACAAAGGCGTAACTTGGAGCGTATAATTTCTCAAGAAACAGTAAAAAGTAAAGATGATTTATATATAATAGAGCAAGAACGGATACAAAAATTAAGGAGTAGAGGCACAAATGCCTTAAAAAACCATGGACAACACCCAAACACTATTTATGAAAGTGAGTATAAAGCACAAACTAACTCAAGAACATCCAATATTATAAATAGTATTAAGACCTCAAAGACATGGGGTAATATAAAGAAAATAAGCAACGTAGCAGGAAAGATTCTTTTCAATAAAACCACAGCTAGTGTACTCGGATTAATAGCAAGTAGTATTATACTGGCAACTATAGCACCTGCAGCGCTCCATTTATGTTTGCATCAGCTACTGCCATGGCAACATCTATAGTAGGTAAAGCAATAATAGATGTAGTACATACTCGAAGGATACGTCTTCTTACACAAGAAAATAAATTATTAGTAAAACATCGTGATGATTTGAGTAAACAGCAAGCCCTTTTAAAAATTGACCCGAAGTTAAAAGATATTTTAAAAGATGATTTATATATACATAATGATCGGCCTCAAACGAAAGACAAAAGTAATAAAGGTACCAAATCATTATTTATAGCATCGGTTATAACAAATGGAATAAGTAATATAGTAAACGTGGCAGGGATATCTGCAGCTATAGTCGGTAATAATATAGCACAAATAATTTCATCAATAAATATAGGATTACAATCATTAAAAGGTTCTAAAGATTCGGTAAATCAGGTTCAGGATAGAATAAAGTTAATTAAGGAGTTAAACCATAATATTAATCAAGAAAAACAAAAAACAGATATAGGTAATTATAAAAATATACAAGCATTAGCAGAGATAGGGCATAAACAAACTATTCAAACCGAAGCATTAACCGCTTTACTACAAGATAAGAATTACTTTAGATTTACCGATCAAGAAAAACAACAGAGATTTAATCAGCTTAATAAAGAAATAACACTAAGAACAGAATTAGAATATGCTGATACAAAAAAAATAACATCACAAAATATAATAGTAGATGTACTGAAAGACATAGGTAGAGCACATAGTCCTTTTTATAAACAACCGGAACAAATGACTACTCATAAAAGCGTGTTAACAAAAGCAGTCGAAAGTGCAAATAATAAGAGACGAGTGAAGTTGGATCATGGATATGCATTAACTGGCTACAAACTGCAAGGTGAGACGGTAGACCGAATGCATG
>NZ_CBCDJS010000065.1:0-7838 GCF_965035265.1 Rickettsia sp. | reverse complement strand
ATGACTCTTGACTACAGTGACGCAGGCTTATTTAGTGGTCCAGCTATTAGTTATGACTGCACACTAGGGAGCACAATAATATTTAGTGGACCGGATGATACTCAGACTTTAGGAAAAACTACTATTGATGAAACTGAAACCGTTTAATTCTTGCGTGTTGCCTTATGTCATTCCCGCGTAGATCGAAAAACGCATTCGGTGTCATACCGTGGCTTGACCACGGTATCCAAAAAAAATTAAACAAGATTGGATCCCGCGGTCAAGCCGCGGGATGACAGTAATAGCTCGCGGAAATGACATCGAATAGATAAAAAAATTTAAATAAGTGACAAAAAAAGATATAGTAATATTATGCGGGCCGACTGCTAGCGGGAAGTCTTATTTAGGGCATGAACTGGCTAAAATACATAATGCTGAAATAGTAAATATCGATTCAATGCAGGTTTATAAGGAAATTCCTATTATTACTGCCTCCCCTATTCAATCTTACAAAACTAAAATTACTCACCACTTATATAATTTTCTATCAATTACAGAAGATTTCTCGGTAATAAAATATCTAAAACTTGCGGCAGAAAAAATAAAAGAAATAACCACACGAGGTAAATTACCTATATTAATAGGAGGAACGGGTTTATATATCAATTCTTTAGTTTTTGGCTATAATAATATTCCTGATATAATGGAGGATGTACGCCGAGAAGTTAGAGAATTGCATAGTAAAATAGGTAATATAGAGCTATGGAATGAATTAGAGAAACTTGACTCGCTCGCTAGTTCTAGAATCAATCAAGGTAACACTCAAAGGTTAATTAGAGCTTATGAAGTTTTTAAGCAAACCGGTAAATCTATTTTTTCTTTTCAAACCTTGCCAAAGGAGCAAATCTTATCTGATTTTAATTTCAAAATTATTTTCTTAAACCCTGAGCGAAAATTTCTATATAAAACATGCGATGAGCGTCTACAAAAGATATTTAAAGAAGGGGCAATTGACGAAATAGCTTTAATAAAAAAGCAATTCACACCGCAAGATTATTTAAATTTAAAAGCAGTAGGAGTAAAAGAGATTTTAGCTTATTTAGACGGTAACCTCACGTTAGACGAAGCTTTAAGTGCAGCTCAAATACGAACTCGCCAGTATGCTAAAAGACAAGTTACTTGGTTTAAAAACCAGATACAGGATAAAACGACATTGGAATATTCTAACCAAGAAGAGTTTGCGCAAATATTAAATGTCATTCCAGCGTGGCATTGACGTTGTTGCATGGATCGTTTTATGTCATTCCTGCGAAAGCAGGAATCCGCTCAAATAAAGCTTTTTGAAGCTTTATTTGAAAAAAATTATCTAATAAAAAAAATCTTTAAAACTAAAGATTTTTTAGCATGGATCCCTGCTTTCGCAGGGATGACATCGAGGGTTTTTCAAATTCAGCGAGTATAGTTTATCTACGTATTTCTTCTTTCTTTTTATTATTAGAAATAGGAGTAATAGAAGATGAGTTCGAGTTAGACCCTACAATATTGATCTTACTATCTAAATTTGAAGCTGTATTTTTTGCTTCTTTTAAAACATTTAATTTATTAATATTTTCAAACTCGTTTTTAAAGTTATCTTTTAACTGTTCATTGAAGATTTCTTTTGGTAAATAAATTCCACCGGTAATAGTGCCTACCCAAGTATATTTAGATTTAGAATTTAAAGTAGAGGTAGTATTACTTGCTAACTTTTCTAGATTTTTCGGCTCTAAAAAATTATTTATACTATCAGGATTTTCTTTAGAATATTCAGAAACGATAGGTTTTAGCATCTGATTAATCATATAAAAATCTTCCCCTCTATTATCACCCTTATCAAAAAGTTTTTGTGATATTTGTTCACTTAGAATATTTGCCAATAAATTACTCTTAATATCTTGTTTATTTGCAATATTTTCATATAAAGGGTTCAATATTTGTAATGGAGAATTTACATGATTTGTAATATGTTTATATTGATTTGTTTTAGGAGTAGCTAGATTAGTAACCATATTCATAGGTAGTGAATTTAATTTTTCTATAATATAGTCTTTAACCGTTTGATTTTCTTCGCATAATATTTTTACCTGTTGAACAAATTCTTTTTTACCAAGTAAATTTCTTTTTCCTTCGGCTTGTACTTGTAAAAATACTTTATCAATTGCTTTATCAAGTAATTTAACTTGTTGTTCTTTAATTAGTTCGAGTGCTAAAGAAGGGATAGTCTTATCAAGGTTGTAAGTGTCAGTAAGTAGCATTAAATTATCAGGTAATTTAGCACCTGCTAAATTAGTATTTTTAAAATTACAATCTTTCAAAGAAGTTACTTTAGTTAAATCTGCATTTTTTAATGATACGCCTGAAAAATCGATATTAGATAAATTACCTGCTAATATAGCTCCCTCTAAGTTGAATTTTCCATTTTGTATTTTATTTAAATTATTTCTAAGAGTAGTCTCATCTATAGTTTTATCTTTAAAATCTTGTGATGCACTAAATACATCTTTTACTTTTTCAGCAGCATAGCTAAAACCGGCTTTCATAAGATTTGGCAATTGCCCTTCAAAATAATTTGTTTTTTGAGCTAGATTATATACAGCACTAGCGGCACCACGATAATTACTTTTTTCAACTTCTTCTATAATTTTAACTAATTCATCAGGATGGTTTAACATTGATGGAAGTATCTTATATAATTCTTTCTTATCAAGACTATTTATACCCGGTATATCTACTAAAGTTTTATCTAAAATACTCGCAAATATTTCTCTATTATCGTTTAAATATTGTTTAATCTCAGGATTATCTTTAGTTAACACTATTAACTCTTTTATCATTCCTGTATAATTACCTTTAATAAAATCTCGAAAAACCTTTTGTAATGATTCAGGTTTGTCGAGTAATATCGGCATTACACTCGTAAGCTTTGTAACATCTTTTGCTTCTAATCCATAATTTATAAGTTGTTGTTTTATAGTTTGGCTATTTTTTTCATCTTGTTCTAAAACCCCTGTAATTAAATTATCAAATAGACCTTCTTTACTTTGCTCTACTAATATATCTTTTAATTTAAATGAAGGATCACTAAGGGCAGAGATTATATTACCGGCTAAACTCATATAATCACCTTTATTTAAGTCTGCAATAATATCATGAGCAATTTCCGGTTTTGACATAACTTTGCCTACTATACTAAGCATTTGTTTATCAAAATTATATTCTTTTGTGATGCTTTGTACGCTAGGAGTATTTTCAATAATACCTAAAGCAATATTTGGTAAGATTGTCTTATTATTAGCAAAAAAACTTTTTAATTTATTATCACTCGCTACCATTTTTAAGGATTTCTCAAGAGCTATCATTACACCTTGATTTGGAGCATTAAGAGTATCAAAAATCTCTTTTGTCTCAGGAATTTTATTTAATAAGGTAGGAATAATATCTAAAATTTTAAGATCGATTTTGTAGCTTTCAAAAGATTCTTTTAAGAAAGGTTTAGCTTGCTGCTTTGCTTCTGCTAAGAAACTTTCAATAATTATTTGTTCTTCAGAGGATAATTTGTTAAATCTTTTTAGAGAATTGGTATTATTTATATTTTCAGCTAGTTCTTGCTTAAAATCAGGATGTTCATTAAATATTTTTATAACTGATGAATATAAATTTTTCTTTTCGGGTTTTTGTAATATATCATCAAAAGTTTTTGTATAATCGCTTGGAAGTATTTCAGTTGCTCCGGTACGTATGTAATTCGTAATATCTTCACTCTTTTCGTTAAAGAATTTTTTGAAGTTTTTATCGGTAACCAGCATATCCAAACTTCTAGAAGTCACTTTATTCCAGTCCGGTAGCTCTTGCTTTACTTCAACTGTAATTTCTTGAAGTTTTTTAAGTACTTCTTCATTTTTGAAACATTCTTTTAGTATTTCGAGTCCCTTTTGATCTAAAACACTCTTATCTTGAAATTCTCTAAAGCCTGCTTTTGCTAAGATTTGACCTATTTTAGGCAAATCATCTGAATGTTTTTTTAAAAATTCCCATATTGGAGATTTTTCAAGAAGTGATTTTTGAAATTCAGGATCAAGATATATATTAGAAGATTTAGCAAGTTTAACAAGATTATAAGTATTTACAGGATTAGTTAAAACAAATCTTGCTCCGAGTAACATCGTTCTTAAACTTATACTCTTTGAAGACGATAAATCCTTAATTGCACTCTTTAGTACTTTATTAGCTTTAGAAGACGATAAAACATTTTCTACAACTTTTTGATAATTTTTATTGTTTATAACAGCCATAAAATTACTTGAAATTTTTAAATATTCTAAACCTATTTTAAAAAAAATTTTAAAATAAAGAATAAGTATTCTTAAATTTTTTTATTTTTGTTGTTAATATGTATTATTTTTTATTATCCATTTCAGTAAATACTTCTTCCCATGAACCGGTAGTCGCCGCTTTAGAATATTCTGTTGCTCTATTTTCAAAAAAGTTTGTATGCTCAACTCCGTTTAGCATTTCATCAAGCCAAGGAAGCGGATTATGATTTACCAAATATATATCTTTGAGTCCTAGCTGCATTAAACGACGATCGGCAATATAACGAATATATTGTCTTACTTCATATGCCGTTAATCCTTCAATACCTCCAACTTCAAAGGCAAGTTCAATAAAGGCATCTTCAAAATGTACGATAGTCGTACAAGCTTCATAAATACGTTTACGTAAAGCTTCCGTCCAAACTTCAGGGTTTTCTCTTACAAAAGTCTTAAACAGAGTAATAATTGAGTTAGTATGAAGCGTTTCATCACGCACCGACCAAGCAATAATCTGCCCCATTCCTTTCATTTTATTAAAACGAGGGAAATTAAGCATAATCGCAAAAGAAGCAAATAGCTGCAATCCTTCCGTAAAAGCTCCAAATACTGCTAAAGTAGTTGCTATATCTTCTTTAGTATCTACCCCGAATTGCTGCATATAATCATACTTGTCTTTCATTTCTTTATATTTAAGAAATGCTGAATATTCGACTTCCGGCATACCTACCGTATCAAGTAAATGCGAATATGCTGCAATATGTACCGTTTCCATATTAGAAAACGCCGATAGCATCATTAATACTTCAGTCGGTTTAAATACGCGTGAATAATGCTTCATATAGCAATTATTCACTTCTATATCTGCTTGCGTGAAAAAACGAAATATCTGGGTTAATAAATGCTTTTCACCCGGCGTTAAGTTATATTTCCAATCCTTGACATCATCGGCAAGTGGTACTTCTTCTGGTAGCCAATGAATTTTTTGTTGAGTATGCCAAGCTTCATATGCCCATGGATATGAAAACGGTTTATAAATTGGACTTGCATCAAGTAATGACATAATTTTTTCTTTAACTCGTTGTTATTTGTATTTTTCTGTTGGTTATATTATTTCCACTTTTGAGCTTTGTTTTATGGCTTCTATGTCATTCCCGCAAAAGCGGGAATCCAGCCCTTTCCTCTGGCATCCCGTGATTTATTCACGCGGGATCCAGGAAAAAATAAAAGACTGGACCCCGTGGTCAAGCCACGGGGTGACATTAAGGATTACTGACAAGCTAAGCATTCTTCGTAGTTTCCGGCTTCTGCTAGCTTATCGTTTTGTTTTTCTAAATCTTTAAAATCTCCTTTTAGCACCTCATGCGAGACTTTATCGGCCCGCTGTATTGACGTCGATCTACAGTAATACAAACTTTTTACGCCTTTTTTCCAGGCTTTAAAATGAATATTATTCAGATATTTTTTACTAACGTTACCCGGCAAAAAGACGTTTAAAGATTGTGCTTGAGTAATATAAGGAGTGCGATCGCTTGCTAGTTCAATTAACCAATTTTGATCAATTTCGTAAGCGGTTTTAAAGACCTGTTTTTCTTCTTCAGATAAAAATGTTAAATGTTGTACCGACCCCTCATGCGTTGCTACCGAAGACCAAACTTGATCGTTATTAAATCCTTTTTCGATCAATAATTTTTCCAAATGTTTGTTACGCACATTAAAAGAACCTGTTAAAGTTTTCTGTACAAAGCTATTAGCGGCAAACGGCTCTATTCCTGGAGAAGCATTACCGGCTATTACAGAAATTGAAGCAGTCGGTGCTATTGCGGTTTTATTACTAAATCGCTCGTTACTTCCTGTTTCTTCAGCATCAGGACATGCTCCTTTTTCTTTACCGATTTCTATTGAGGCTTTATCGGCTTCAGCAGATATATATTCAAATATTTTTTTATTCCAAACTTTTGCCATAACCGATTCTATCGGTACTTTTTTCATTTGCAAAAATGAGTGGAATCCCATTACGCCAAGCCCAACGCTTCGCTCACGTAAAGCTGAATATTTAGCTCTTGCCATGGTATCCGGTGCTTTATTAATAAAGTCTTCTAAAACGTTATCAAGGAATAGCATAATAGAATGGATAAATTCTTTATCATCTTTCCACTCTTCATAATACTCTAAATTTAAAGAAGAAAGGCAACAAACAGCAGTTCTTGATTTTCCTAAATGATCAATTCCCGTCGGCAATGTAATTTCGCTACAAAGATTGGACATTTTAACTTGAAGTCCTAGTTTTTTATGATGCTCAGGGATAGATTTATTAACGCTATCGATAAATAACAGATACGGCTCACCAGTTTCTATTCTAGTAGTTAATAACTTAATCCATAAATCTCTTGCTCTAACTTTGTGTACGACTTTTTTAGTAGCAGGACTAATAAGATCGAAATCCGTATTATTTTCAACGGCTCTCATAAACTCATCGGTTATAGCTATACCGTGATGAATATTAAGAGCTTTACGATTAACGTCACCGCCTGTAGGGCGTCTTATATCGATAAACTCCTCAATTTCAGGGTGATTAATAGGTAAATATACAGCTGATGAACCACGCCTAATAGATCCTTGCGAAATAGCAAGAGTCTTAGAGTCCTGAACCTTAATAAAAGGCACAATACCCGAAGAATGGCCTTTATTATGGATTTCTTCATTAATAGATCGCACGTTCCCCCAATAGCTACCGATCCCCCCTCCTTTTGAAGCTAGCCAAACATTTTCCGTCCATAAATTTACTATACCCTCTAAGCTATCGTCAGTCTCATTCAAGAAGCATGATATAGGAAGCCCCCTGTCCGTTCCGCCATTGCTTAAAATAGGCGTTGCCGGCATAAACCACATTTTACTCATATATTCATATAGTTTTTGGGCATGTTGTTTATTTTCGGCATAATAACTAGAAACACGTGCAAATAAATCTTGAAAATCTTCACCTTTCATAAGATATCGATCTCGCAATATAGCTTTACCGAAAGGAGTGAGTAAATTATTATGCTCGTTGTTTATATTTATTGGAAATTTGTTTTTTTTAAGCGTGTTCATTATAGGTACTAATGGGGTTGTAGGCGTTATTTATAATGCTTATTTTGAAAAAATGACACCATATTCAGTGCGTAGAATCTTCACCTCAGTAGACACGAGAATGATAATTTATTCAATATAAATATTTATTTTTTTTTAGATTTTTAACTTGACACAAATCACCCTTGATCACTATATCGAATAGTTTTTATAAAGCAGAAGTAAGGCATCGTTGCGTGGAACCCGGTTTTATTCCTGCATAGGCGTCAGTTTAAGGATCAATATCATACTAAGCTAAAAGTGGGTATCAAAACTAAAAAATCTTGATTTTAAAGTATATAGCTATGGCTGAGTTACGGTTGCAGTGATAGTATCTTGATATGTTCCGGCAAAAGCAGGGGACTGAGACGGCAGGCTTGCAAATATAGTATAATTTCT